>CANRSD010000018.1 GCA_947642355.1 uncultured Clostridia bacterium | reverse complement strand
TAAAAACGATTGAAAATGCTAATAATTCATAATCTTTTACACAACGTTTATTATGTTCAATAGCATATATATCAGCTTTATACAAATTAAGACCAATTAATTCTAATTTTTCGCATAAAACTTTTTGGGAAAATCCACTTTCTGCACGGAATTTCTTAAAGTTTTCAGATATTACATTTAATTTATTATTAAGTCCTCTACGGCGATTCATAGTAAAAACACTCCTTATATTCTAATAAATACATTTTACAATAAAAGTGAGGGATTGAAGGCAATATATTATTGCCTTCAATCCCTCTAATTTGTTAAGTAAAAAATTAAAATATAAGGATAAGAGTAGAAATTATTTGTTCTTTAAAATCCAATCATAAACTTCATCTTCAGTAAGTTTACCTTTTTTCATATCATTAATTTTTTCTTTAGCTTTTTTCTTCCAAGATTCAAAGTCTTTAGACAGTTTAGTGTTATTTTTATCTTTTCTAACTTGCATAAACTTTTGCTGATATGTTCTTCTATATTCTCCCATAGCTTTATTATTTTTTAATCTTTCAGTATAAGATTGGAAAGCTCCTAAATCTCTACAAGATTTTGAGTTCTCTTTTGGATAATCACAATAAATTTCATCTACTTTGGAAGTAGGAATAAAGTACATTCCACAACTTTGACATTTTTTAATTGGGTAATTAGATGTTTTTGAAAGTTCTTCAAGTATGGCATAACAAATACTTGATAAATCATTACTTTTATGTGTATCACTCATTGAAAGTAGCATATTTTTAGTATGTAATGATTCTAGTATTTCATATTCACTATTATTTGAAAATTCATCATATTTTCTTGAGTAGCTATCTCTCATAATATAGTCATTTTTATAGTATGAATATAATTTTCCAATTCTCCTTATTAAGTAAACGGCAAATCTTTCAGAATATGTATACTTATCTAATGCTTTATTATTATCTAAATTATAAATATATGTAACTGCTTTTATTAACTCTTGTTGTAGGTCAATTAAGTTCTCTTGTAAATCTTCAAATATTTTATTTATAGCTTTTAAATAGTTTTCATTACTACCATAGTTATTACTTAATTCAAATTTATAATCTTTATCTAAGTCTTTTAATATTTCAAATCCATAAGCATAAAAGAAAGTTTTATTTGCTGTTTCATAATTAGATAAATCAGCATTTAGAAATCTTAATAATAATAGTCCAAACTTTTCGTGAAATGGAAAGTATATACTTGCAGGGTGTTTTAATCCATTATCTGTTATTTCTGTTTCTTTATAATATACATCTCGTAATTTATTTTCAGTATCTAAATGGTAATCAGCTTTATAAAAATATAAAGGTGTAGCATAATATTCTTTTTTAGTTTTAGTATTAAACCAAAAGTAGAAATCATCAAAAAAGGTTACTTCTGGCAATTCCATAGTCTTTTATCTCCCTTCTAAAAATAAAATTTTATAAAAAACGACAAACAATCCAAAAAAAATAATAAATTGTTATTGACATTCTATAATTATTATACTATAATACTAATATAAATACAATACTTTTTCCAAAAATTATTGCTAAAAGCTGTAGATAAAAAATTAACTAAATTGATTTAAAGTATTGTAATAACAATGTGTTTAAGATTTTAAGCGAACTATTAACAACACAAAAAGTAATTATTTTTATTGTTTTGTTTTATATTTAAGGTGTGAAATTGTAGTTTGCAAGAGATAGAAAATCTTTAAAAAGATGGAGGTGAGAAAGATAAAACACAAATTAGACAGCAAAGGTACAAAAGACAAAATAATTGAATTATTCTTTGAAAAGCATTTAAAACCAGTAGATATAGCAAAGAAATTAGATGTTAAAATGCCTTATATAACAAAAATAATTCAAAAGGATTCAAGATATATTCAAGAGAAAGAAGCACGAAAACAAGACAACAAAGAAAAACAGAAAACTCAAAAACGAATATATGCACAAAACAAAAGAGAAAAAGAAAGACAAGAAAAACAGGCTTATCAAAAATTGTTAATACTAATAAATAATGATAACAAGTTCTTATCTACTAAAAAGAAAGTGAGTGATATAAAATATGCAAAATGGAACAGAAGTGCATACAAGTATGATGAAGATACAAGTGATTTAGTATTAAAAGATAATATAAATGCTGGTTATAATGTGGCTAAAAGAGTTAGTGATATAGTTAATCCAGACATGATTAAAAGTAATAAAATATATGTATAGTTAGTATGCTTTGATTTATCAAGGTATATTTTTTTACTCAGAATTAGAAAGAGGGATATAAAATGATTTTATTTATCAAAAATTTAGAAAATTTATGTTGAATAGCAAAAGGTTGATAATTTATATATAACTGAATTTATAAACCATAAATAGCTATTCACAGGAAAGGAATAGGTATTTATATGAAACAAGAATATAAGATTAAAGAAGTTTTTAACGAAAACGCAAAAACAATACAAGAAAAGTTGCAGGAAGTATTTATAAGTTATTTAATTGAAAAAATTAATAAATAGTTGTAAAGGCTAGTAGATATGTATTTTTAGACATATTTACTAGCCTAAATTTATAAATATGAGTTGCATTATTTTATAATTAAGTATATAATTTCAGTTATAAATTGGATAGGAGGAAACCTATTGTTATTAGAAAGAGAGGTTTAAATGATAACAATAGCAAATCCTGAAAAATATAGAGTAGGATTATATGAAAGATTATCCAATGAAAATATTGAAGTTGCAAGTGGCGAAGTAGTTGTTTCAAAAGATGACGAATTAGAAAGCGGAAGTATAAGCACACAAAAGATTTTTAACGAAAGCTTTTGTAAGGAAAGAAATATTTTTATATATGACCACTATACTGATGATGGAGTTTCAGGAGCAACCTTTGATAGACCAGACTTCAATAGAATGATAAAGGACATTGAAAACAAAAAAATAAATATGGTAATTGTAAAAGACTTATCTAGGTTTGGAAGATTATCAAGTCAAATATCTTACTATTTGGAAGAATACTTTATTGAAAAAGGTGTAAGATTTATAGCTGTAAATGATGATATTGATACAGGAAATGCAGAGTCATCTGAAGAAATAACACAATTTAAAGCATTTTTTAATGAATGGTTTTTACGAGATACTTCAAAGAAAATAAGAAATGGTAAAAAGACAAGAGCAAAAGAAGGAAAAGTAATGACTACTTATCCTACTTATCGGATATAAGAAAGATCCATTAGACCATAATCATTATGTACCTGACCAAGATACTGCACCGATAGTTAGAAGAATATTTATGTTGGCTAGAAATGGAAAAACACCAACAGAAATAGGGAAAATTCTAACAGATGAAAAAGTTTTAGTTCCATCAGAAATATGTCGGAAATAACCATACTAGAAAAAATGGAATTAAACGAGGTTGGAATAGAAACACAGTAAAAAGAATATTGCAAAATGTAACTTATCTAGGAAGTGTATCAAATGGAAATGTCAAGAAAATCAATTATAAAAGTAAGAAAGTAATGATAATGCCAATGGAAGAAAGAATAATTGTAGAAGATATGCACGAACCATTAGTTGATAAGGAAACATTCAATATAGTACAAGATTTGATAAAAAGTAGAACAGGAGTAAGAACAAAGTCTTATGATTGGCTATTAAAAGGATTACTAACTTGTAAAGAATGTGGAAAGAAATTAAGTATAGTACCACAAAAACATCCTAACAAAACTACTTTTTATGTAAGGTGCAATACTTATGCTTGTAATACACATTTGCATTTATGTACTCCACATAGTAATAATTTAGAAAAATTAACAAACTATGTGATAGAGCAAGTAAAAATAAGATGTAAAGAGTTTTTAGATGAAAACAAGTATATGCAAGTTGCTAATTCTTCCAAAGACAAAATCTTAAAAGATAGGTTTAACTTTAAGAATGAAATTCTAGTTTTAGAGAAGAAACTAAAAGACATTGATAAAATGATAGACAAATTGTACGAAGATAAGTGCAAAGGTTTATTTGAAGATGAAGATTTTACAAGGCTTTACTCAAAACAAATTGAAATGAGAAAAGATAATAACGAAAGAATTAAATGTTTGCAGAAACAAATAGAAAACGAAGATTCTTCTGTAGATATAAATAAACTTGTGAAAGACTTTGTAGAACTAAAAGAAATAACAAGAACAATGATGGTTTCTTTAATAGATAGAATAGAAGTGTCAGAAGATAAGGAAATTACAATATATTATAAATTCAATATTTTAAATATGAGAAAATTAAATGATGAAGAAGAACTAATAAATGTTGGCTAGATAAAAAAATAGTCATAACAGAATATGATAACAATAATAATAATGTTAATATTATGTCGGAATAGTATTAAGTTTAACAATAGGAGAAAATGGAATAATAAAAAAAGCAACACAAAGTGGAATAGCATATGAAGAATCAAAAGCAAGAGAAAAATTAGAACTAGTATTATTAGATATGCGGTGCAGAAAAAAGAACAAATAGTGATTATAATAAAGAAGAATATTTAACAAAAAAAATAGAAGAACAAGGAATGATAGTAAATGAGGATATAGTAATAGTAGATGGATGGCAATTTAGTATAAATAGAGATATACCAAAAATAGAAGAAAGTTTTGGAAAAATAGAAATAAATGATGAAATAAACAATTTAGAATTAGATAAAAATGAAATTATTCTAGGATTAACACAACAACAAGATATAAATATTGATAATAAAGCACAAATAAAGGTAATAACACAAAATATATCTAAAAACCAGTATAAGTGGAATATATTAAATAAAAATATAGCAACAATAGATTTTAATGGAAACATTATAGCAGTTTCAAGTGGTGAAACAACAATAGAATGCAAATCAATTGATGGAAAGAAGATATATGCAACATGTAATTTAATTGTAGAAGATAGGGAATATATATATTATAGAGGAAAATCAATGATAGAATTTGATAATCCTATATGTGGTTCACAAGGAACATTATCTGGAGCACCACATTTTAAAGAAGAATATATCTATTGTAATTTTTCTAATGTGGGACATGGTGATGCATCACAAATACTTAATATTTTAAGTAAAAATAAGATTGATTTTTCGAAATATAAAGGTGTAGGAATAAATCAAAAAAGTGAATATACTGGTATAAAACCATGGTGGAATGTTGCTACAACTCAAGAAAGAACATGTAATTTTTATGGACTTATTTCAGGTGAAGACTTAAAACGTATTGTTAGAGAAAATAATTACATTTATTTTGATAATACCACATGTAATGAAATGGCATATTTAGATATAAAAATGCATATTGGTGAATATTTAAGTAATATAGAAACAGTAGCAGATTTTTATATATACGAAATTTATTTAGTAAAAAAAGATATTTAAATATTAATTATGACTTTATAACATAAAATAAATTGTTTTAGACTTTAAATCTAAAGCAATTTATTTTATTATATAGAAGATAAATTTATATTATAAATAAAAATTACTAATATAAAGACTCATGTGTCCCTTTACGAATATAAAAATTAGGTATATACTAATACAAAATAAAAATTTAAAGGTGAAAAAAATGGATTTTGAAAAAATAAAGGAACAAGCAAAAAAAGTATTATCTGAAAAGAGATTTTTACATTCATGTGGAGTAGCAAAAAGAGCAGCAGAACTTGCAGGTATCTATGAACAAGACATAGAAACAGCAAGAAAAATCGGAATAGCACATGATATTGCAAAAGAAATGTCTAAACAAGAAGCAATAAAGTATATAAAAAACAATAATATTATATTTGATGATATAGAAAAAAAACAACAAGAATTATGGCATTCAAAAATAGGAGCAGATATTTCTATAAAAAAATTTGGATTTACCAATAATATGGCACAAGCAATTTTATACCATACAATAGGAAATACAAATATGAATACAATGGACAAAATTATATATATAGCAGATAAAACAGATGAAACAAGAACAAAAATAAATTTAGAAGAAGCAGTTAAAATAAGTAACAACAATTTAGATGAAGGAGTATTATATATAGCAAAATATATGATACAATATAGCTTAAAAAAGAATAGTTTAATACATCCAGACACTATTAATTTGTTAAATAAGTTAATCTGGCAAAAAATGAATAAAAAATAAAAAATAAAAATATATATAAAGGAGAAGACATGAAACAATTAAAAGTAAAAGACATTATAAAAATATGCAAAGGAAAATTGATTTATGGAGATGAAGACCAAACTTGTGAGCATTTTTCAAAAGATACAAGACAAATAAATTTAGGTGATACATATGTAGGAATTAAAGGTGATAATTTTAATGGAAACTTACTTTATGAAGAAGCTTTAAAAAAAGGAGCTAAAATATGCATATTAGAAGAAGTTAAAAATCCATTAGAACAAATAAGTAAAAAATATCCAAATACTACAATTATTCTTGTAAAAGATACAATAAAAGCTTTGCAAGAACTTGCAAGTTATAAACGTAGTTTATATGATATACCAGTCATTGCAATAACTGGTAGTGTGGGAAAAACAAGTACAAAAGATATGATAGCAAGTGTTGTAAAAACATCTTATAAAGTACAAAGCACAAAAGGAAACTATAACAATCATATTGGATTACCATTAACAGTTTTAGGATTAGAAAATCATACAGCATTAGTAGTAGAAATGGGAATGAATAATTCTGGAGAAATTAGAACACTAACAAATATAGCAAAACCTACAATATGTGTTATTACAAATGTAGGAACAGCACATATTGGAAATCTTGGTTCAAGACAAAATATTTTAAAAGCCAAATTAGAAATATTAGAAGGACTACAAAAAAATGGAACAGTAATTATAAATAATGATAATGACTTATTACATATTTGGAAACAAAAAAACAAAGAATACAAAATTATGGACTTTGGAATAGAAAATAGTAGTAAAATAATGGCAAAAAATATTAACTTAAAAACTAATGAAAGTACTTTTATAACAAATATCTATGATAGCAAAACACAAGTAAATGTAGGAGTAAGTGGTATACACTTTATATACAACAGTTTATGTGCAATATGTGTAGGAATTAGTCTAAACATCACAAAAGAAAATATAATAACAGGCATAAAAGAATTTAAACTTTCAAAAAATAGGATGGAAATAATAGAAAATCAACAAAAAGGTATTAAAATTATAAACGACTGTTATAATGCCAATTTTGATTCTATGAAAGCAAGTATACAAGTACTTTCTAAAATGAAAGAAAAAAGAAAAATTGCAATATTAGGAGATATGTTAGAATTAGGAGAATATTCAAAAACATTACATGAAAAAGTAGGAGACGAAATTGTAAAAAATAAAATTGATTTATTAATAACTGTTGGTAAAGAAGCAAAAAACATTGCAAAACAAGCAATAAAACAAGGAATGCAAAAAGAGAAAATTAATCAATTAGAAAATATAGAACAAGCAATAAAATTTATAAAAAATGAAATAAAAATAGGAGATGCTATTTTAGTAAAAGCTTCTAATAGTATGAATTTTAATAAAATTGTAGATTCTTTGAAAGTATAAAAATGAGGAGGAAGCATATGGAAAAAATAAAAGTATGTGTTATTTTTGGAGGAATATCAACAGAACATGATGTATCTATTGTATCTGGAACATCAGTAATAGAAAAATTAAATAAAGAAAAATATGAAATTTTTCCAACATATATAGATAAACAGGGAAATTGGTATAAATATACAAAACCAGTAAATGAGATAAAAGTAGTTTCAATAAAAAGTACTATACAACAATTAGAAAAAATTGATAACATTATAGAATACTTAAAACAAATGGATATTGCATTTCCAGTATTACATGGGCTTGGAGGAGAAGATGGAAGCATACAAGGATTATTTAAAATGATAAATCTTGCTTATGTTGGATGTGGAATACTTTCATCTAGTATAGGAATGGATAAAGTATATACTAAAATAATATTTGAAAAAGCTAAAATTCCACAAGCAAAATATGAATATATAAAAGCCCAAAATAATAAATATACATATATTTATCCAGATTTTTTAGAACAACAAATGGAATTAGACAAAATTATAGAAAAGGTTAATGAAAATCTTAATTTCCCAATGTTTGTAAAACCATCTAACTCAGGTTCTAGTGTTGGTGTAAAAAAAGCAAACAATAAACAGGAACTAGAAATAGCAATTATAAATGCTTCACAATTCGATACTAAAATATTAATAGAACAAGGAATATCAGGTAGAGAAGTAGAATGTGCTGTATTAGGAAATAAAGAAATATTTACCTCACCTATAGGAGAGATATTATCTGCAGAAGAATACTATAGTTTTGATGCAAAATATACGAACCAATCTTCAAAAACCGTCATTCCAGCTGATATAGATAAAGAAACTTCAAATAAAATTCGAGATTTAGCAATAAAAGCATTTAAAGCAATAGATGGAAAAGGACTATCAAGAGTAGATTTCTTTATAGAAAACAAGACAAATAAAATTTATATAAATGAAATAAATACAATGCCAGGATTTACAACAATTAGTATGTATCCTAAATTATTTGAGCAAATAGGAATAACATACAAGGAACTATTAGACAAATTAATTGAGCTAGAAATAAAAAAATAATGGAGACACAATATGAAAATAAATGTAGAATTAAAATCAGTACAAACCATTGAAAAACAAGAAGAAAAGCAAATAGTAAAAACAAAAGGTGAAATAAAAACTTTAGAAAAAGGAACTATTATAGAATTTGTAGATAAGAAAATAAAATATAAAATAATAATATTACAAGAAAAAATTATACTTAATAAAAATAATGAACAAATGATATTTGAAATAGATAAAACCACAAAATCAAATATAAAAACGCAATATGGAGATATAAATATTATAATCTATACAAAAAATATAAAAATAAAAAAAGAAAATGGAAAAATAGTAGATATTTTATTAAATTACCAAATTAAATTAGAAGAACAAATATCTTATAAAAACAAAGTAGAAATCAAAATATCTTATTAAAAAAGGAATGAAACATAAAAAACATGTTTCATTCCTTTTTTAAAATTACTTAAATTAGTCGTCATCCTCCGCAATAATAGCATTTAAAAGATTTAAAGCCTCTTGAGCAGAAAGAGGTGGACGGCTAGAATGTATGGTCTCTAAAGGATCATGAGAAGGAATTGATAATTCAAAATCTCCATCATCATCTTTTACTGTATTAATATCATCTATTAATTTTTTACAAATAAGACCATTAGCAAACTTAAGTAATTCGGATTCAATACGCTTAAAATCATATGTTGTAAAATCATACATGTGAATCCACCTTTCATTAAATAATGTTTTTAAGTTATTCATAGTATAACATAATTAATATGAATTTTCAAATAAAAGTAGAATTGTGTTAAATATTACTACAAAGACTTTCGTAATAAAAAAGAGTAGATTTAATTTTAATCACCTGATACTTCGTAAATATTACTAAAATAACATATAAAAAGACTGCTCTAATAAGCAGTCTCTTGCTTAGAAAAATATATAGCATCTTCTACACCAGCTCTACGCAATGCTATATTCCATTTAATATCTGGCATGGGTCTTGTACTTCCAAAATCATCTGATTTAGTTTTGGTATCTTCATCTTGTGCCTCTAAAATAGGTATATTAATAAGGCAAATAATGAGACCATCATTAATGATTTTATCTTCTAAATCCCATATCCATTCATCATTACCTATAAAAGTTGCCAAATTTTCCATACTAATCCTCCTTGGTAATGAAAAAAACACTTAGGTTACATAAACTTATTTTAACATACTTTACATAAAATTGCAATAAAATTTTTTTATGTTATCCTATTGAAAAATAATAGTAATCTTGATATAATAATTTTGCCATTTATATATGGGAGGATGTCGAAATGATTTTTAAAGATTATTATAAAATATTAGAATTAGAAACAAACAAAATAACAATGGATGAAATAAAACAAGCATATCGTGAACAAGCAAAAAAATATCATCCAGATGTAAATGTTGGAAATAAAATAGCAGAAGAAAGATTTAAAGATATTAACGAAGCATATCGTGTATTATCAAACCATGTTGCAAAAAGAAGATATGATAGAATGTGGAATATGCACATTGGAAATAAAAGAAAAAAGCAAAACTACGAAGAAAGCAAACGTACAAAAGATGCTATATTTAGCGATTTCTTTCAAATGTTTTTTGGAAATATAAAACAAGAAGAACAAAAAGACAATAAAAAGACTAAAAAAAATCCAATAGTAAAAGGAGAAAATATAGAAACTGCCATTTCTATCACAGTAGAAGAAGCATTTTATGGATTAAATAAAAAAATTTCTTTACGAACAGTAAATGGAAGTATGAAAACTTTTAATATAAAAGTTCCTGCTGGAATTAGGAATAATGAAAAAATACGATTAATAGGACAAGGAAAGCAAGGTCAAAATGGTGGAAAAAATGGTGATTTATTCATTAAAATTCAAATTGAGCAAAATGGAAAATTTGAATTAGTAGGATATGACCTGTATACATCGCTTTTATTAACGCCATGGGAAGCAGCACTTGGAACAAGAGTAAACATAGAAGGAATAGATGATACAGTTTCTGTTTTTGTACCAGCTGGAATTGAAAGTGGAGAAAAATTAAGAATACCATCTAAAGGATATAAAGATGGAAAAGGCGGAAGAGGAGATTTAACAGTAACAATTAAAATAATGGTTCCAAAACAATTAACCAAAAAAGAAAAAGAAATATATGAAAAATTAAAAGAAATATCAAAATTCAACCCAAGAGCAAATAACCATAAAAATAACAAAAATCTATAAACACCATCTATTTACATATATAAGGGGTAAAACTTATGCCTAAGAGTATTATAAATAATTATATTTTAAACAATGTATTTTAAATTGTACCTACAATAGAAAAATAGTAATATTAATAAAGGTATAACTGGAAATAAAATACAGTCAACATAAAACAAAAAACGAAAATGTATTGACAATCAGCCTTAAAAAGAGTATAATCAAGTATAGTGGTAAAAATAAACAAAAATATTATGTACAAAATACATTACAAAATGAACTACTATACATAGGATAAAAGGAAAAAAAGGGGTGTACTATTATGGAGACTTTCCAAGGAAAGCATTTTAGCATAACAGATCCAAAAAATGTAAACACAGTAATTTATAGAATTAATCAAACACAAAAAGAATACCTAAAAGACTCTCCCAAATACACGTTAGAAAGATTAGATTATATGGAGGAATTAACAGGAGAGTATAAAAAGAAAACTTTTTTTGTTGACGAGCCATCAGCAAATAGCAATCAGCTTGTCATCTTATCCTTTGGAAAAGACAAAGTAGTAGTAAATACTGGAATTATGGAAGAGAACAGACTTAGGATATCAAGAAAACCTATGCCAGTAAAATTCGATACAATTTACTCTGAAAAAGGAGAAAATGTATATAAAGAATTTAATTATACTCCAAACTTACAAAGACCTATATCAATTATAGACCCAGAGACTACAGAAGAAGTAAAACCAGTTGTTTATCTGGATGAAGAAACAAATGAAATTAAAGGAAAATGTAAATTAAAGCCATATAAGTCTTATTTCGCATTTGAGATAAGACCAGATGATTAAGGGAGGAAACAATGAAAAATCCAAATGAAAGTATACAAAAAATTAATGCAGGTGCATTAAAGCTAGAAGGTAAACATATAGATATACCACCAAAAACTGCAATTACAGTAGATACTAAATCTATATTTTTAAATAATGAAGTAATTGTAGAAATGGGAGATAATACAATAATTAAAGATGATGAAGGAATAACTGTAGCAAGAATTAATAACCAATATTCACAAATATTATTATCAAACAAATTATCAAAAGAAGAAACTGAAAAAGTAGTAAAAGAATATATGGCATCAAACGGAATTAAATCAATTAAGGACATTATTGCTAAGCAAGAAAAACAAGAAGAAATAGAAATTGGATAATACATACACAAAAGATGAGGTGAAACTTTATGAATTATAAAGTAAAGGGAGCAGTTAGAAGAAATAAAAATAATTTTATTATATTTGGAGTGCTATGGGTAATTTTATCCATAGTACTTGTTATGCCTATTAGCTATAGTATTACAGAAGCTACAGTAAATGGGAATTTTATGATGGACAAATTTATACAAGGACTATATGAATCATTTACAAAATTAGGAATGGTAATTGGTAAAACATTTACAAGTTCACATATTGGTACATATTTATCAACATTATTCAAATTTAGTATTTTATATGCAATATTTGTACTAATAGGATTAATAAAGACAGCACCAAAACATGAATTTGCAGACATAGAACATGGTTCTAGTGATTGGTCAAAAAATGGGGAACAATATAGAATATTAAGTGATAGAAAAGGACTTATATTAGCACAAAATAATTATTTACCATTAGATAAAAGAGGAAATGTGAATGTATTAGTAGTGGGACGGATCAGGATCTGGTAAGAGTGCATCATATTCAATTCCAAATGCCTATCAAATGTTAGGATCTTATATATTCACAGACCCAAAAGGTGAATTATATGATAAAACAGCAGGATATTTAAAAAACCATGGATATGAAATTAAAGTATTAAATTTAGTACGTCCAAATCTAAGTGATGGATATAATCCATTAATGCATATATCAAGCGAACTAGATGTTGATGTTATTGCAAATACTATAATAAAAGGACAAAAAGCAGAAGCAGGTGCAGGTGCGGAACCATATTGGGATGATATGGCAGAAATGTTATTAAAAGCACTTATATATTATTTAATTGCAACAAGACCAGAAGCGGAACAAAACTTAGCAAGTTGTGCTGAACTTGTAAGGGCTGCAAACTCTAATGGAGGAAGTAACCTATTAACAGAACTTATGAATCAGCTTCCATATGATCATCCAGCAAGAACAAACTATAAATCCATTGAAATTGCACCAGAAAAAACCTATGGGTCAATCTTATCATCATTACAATCAAAACTTGGAAAATTTGACTCTAAAGAAATTGCAGAATTAACCTCAACAGATACAATAGATTTTGAAGAAATTGCAAAAAAGAAGACAGCTCTATATGTTATATCTTCAGATACTCATACAGCATATGACTTTTTACTAACAATATTCTTTTCACAAATGATACAACAATTATATGATTTTGCAGATAAAAATGGAGGAGCATTACCAATACAAACCTTCTTTATATTAGACGAGTTTGCAAACATTGGTAAAATACCAGATTTTGATAAAAAAATATCAACAAGTAGAAGTAGAAAAATTTCCTTTAGTGTAATACTACAAAACTTAGACCAATTAGAAGCGGTATATGAAAAATCATATGAAACAATAATTGGTAACTGTGATACACATGTATTTTTAGGAAGTAACTCACAAAAAACAGTAGAATACTTCTCAAAAGCCTTAGGAGAAAAAACAATTGAAAGAGAAAGTGTATCAGTAAACAAAGATAAATACAATTGGAGACAAGGTAAAAGTGTATCAGACCAAGTTATGGCAAGAGCACTTATGACACCAGATGAACTAAGAAGAATGGATAATGATTTATGTATCATTTTTGAAAAAGGTGTAAAACCAATACAATCCAGAAAATTTTATTATTTTGAAACTTCAATGGCAAAAAAATTAGCATCAAGAGCTATTAGTCATAACGATATTCCAGAAACTAATAGAGGAATATGGAGAAAATATAATCCATATAATCCATATGTAGAAGAAGATGAGAAAAAACAAGTAGAAAACTTAAAAGTAGAATCATTAGATGATTTATTCGATGAACCAACATTAGAAAAAGTAGAAAATAAAAAACAAGAAACAATACAAGAACTAAAAATAGAACCACAAAAAGAAAAACAAGCACCAACTTTGCCACAAACACAAGAAGATGATGATGATGAACTAGATATTGACTTACAAAAAGAATTAGAGGCAAAATTTGATGAACTATTTGGACCAATAGAAGATAACGATTAAAAAAATAGACTTAAGAAACTAAAAAATCTTAAGTCTATTTTTAATTATATATGAAGAATCCACTTTTTAGAAATAAAATAGATTTAAATAGATGTTATACTCTTATTTTTGAAACCAAAAAATAAAATTTCCAATATTATGTTACTATATTCATACTATTTTGTACATTTTTAAATTTGGACAAGAACATATAAGTTATAATTAACACAAAATATGTAAAAACTATTGTATAATATTACCAAAATATATTATACTAAATAAAGACAAACAAAAAACAAGAAAGGAGACAATATGAATTATCAAAAAAATGAAATAAAAGAAGGAATAAACCTTCATATAATACAATCAAACAAATTTAAAACAAATTTAATATCTATATTTTTTACATTACCATTACAAAAAGAAAATGTAACAAAAGAAGCATTAATATCAGCAATACTAAGAAGAGGTAGTAAAAAATATCAAACTGCAAAACAAATTAGCATTGCACTAGAAGAAATGTATGGAGCATCTTTTGACTGTGGAATAGAAAAAATGGGAGACAACCATGTGTTAAAATTCTATTTAGAAACAATAAATGAAGAATATTTACCTAAAAAAGAAGAAATTTTAAAACAAGCAATAGATGTATTAATAGATATAGCATTTAATCCATTTGTAGAAAATAAAAGCTTTAAAGAAGAATATGTTACAGTAGAAAAAGAAAACTTAACACAAATAATACAAAGCAAAAAAGACAATAAAGATATATATGCCTTAAACCGTTGTATAGAGGAAATGTATAAAAATAAACCATATGGACTATATAAATATGGGTATATAGAAGACTTAGAAAAAATAAATGCACAAAATTTATATAGTTATTACGAAGAAATGTTACAAAAGGTCAAAATAGATATATTCATTTCTGGAAAAGTGCAAAATAATGAAATACAAAATATTATAAAAGAAAATGAAACATTAAAAAAATTAGATAAAAGACAAATAAATCCTAATAATAATATAGAAGCACAAGAATTAGAACAACCAAATATAGTATATGAAAACTTAAATATTACACAAGGAAAATTAGTAATGGGATTAAAAATAAAAGAACAAACACCAATAGATAAATATACAACACTTGTATATAATGCAATATTAGGAGGAGGAGCAAACTCAAAACTATTTCAAAATGTAAGAGAAAAAGCAAGCCTTGCATATACTGCAGGATCTAATTATGTAAGACAAAAAAATAATATATTTATACGTTGTGGAATTGAAATACAAAACGAGAAAAAGGCACTAGAAATAATAAAAAAACAATTAGAAGATATGAAAAATGGTGAATTTACAAAAGAAGAATTAGAAAATACAAAATCAATGATAATATCAACAATTGACTTTATAAAAGATGAACAAGACACCCAAATAAGTTACTATTTTGGACAAGAACTATCAGGTATGTTAGTATCACCAGAGGAATATAAAAAAATAATTGAAAATATTACAAAAGAACAAGTAGTAAAAATAGCAAAAAGTGTAAAACTACACACAATTTATTTTTTAAAAAATGAAAGTAAGGAGGAATAAAAATATGCAAATAATCCAAAATTTAAAAGTAAAAGAAGAAATCTATAAACAAAAACTAGACAATGGATTAAACATTATAATTATTCCTAAAAAAGATGCGTCAAAAAAATATGTTATATGGGGAACAAAATTTGGTTCTATAGATAACCACTTTTTAATAGAACAAGATAAAGAAGAAATAAAAATTCCAGATGGAGTTGCACACTTTTTAGAACATAAACTATTTGAACAAGAAAATGGAACAAATAGTTTAGATGCATTAAGTAGCTTAGGAGTAGAAGCAAATGCATATACTACTTATAATCATACAGCATATTTATTTGAAGCAACAAACAACTTTTATGAAGCATTAGACGAATTTATGAATTATGTGCAAAATCCATATTTTACAGATGAAAATGTAGAAAAAGAAAAAGGCATTATATCTCAAGAAATTAATATGTATGAAGACGATCCAGAATGGCAAGTATATATGAATGCAATGAGAATAATGTATGATAAAACTCCAACAAATATTGACATTGCAGGAAGTATAGAATCTATTTCTAAAATAAACAAAGAAATATTATATAAATCTTATAATAATTTTTATGATTTATCTAATATGTTATTAGTAGTTTGTGGAGATTTTGAACCAAAAAGCATTTTAGAAGAAATAAAAAAGAGAATCACAAAAACAAGTAACCAAAAACAAGTACAAAGAATATATGAAAAAGAGCAAGAAGAAATTGTAAAAAGCGACAAAACAGTTACTATGGAAGTGAACATGCCAGTTTTTGTAATAGGATTTAAAGATAAAATACAAAGTGATATAGACATTGTAAAAAAACATATTGCAATAGAAATAATATTATATATGTTGTTAGGAAAAAGTTCAGAAGCATATCAAGAACTATATAAATCAGGAGATATTATTTCTGGACCATCATTTGAATATGAATTTACAAAACAATATGCACATGTTCTAATTACAGGGAAATCTAAAAATCCACAAAAAATTGCAGAAATGTTAAAAACACAAATTACAAACTATAAAAAAGAAGGACTAGACTCTAATCATTTTGAAAGAATCAAAAAAAAGGTATATGGAGACTATGTAACACAATATGATGATGTAGGAAACATTGCTAGAATGTTCTTATCTGACTACTTTAAAGAAATTAATAGTTTTGATTATATAGACAAAATTAATGAATTAGATATAGAATATACAAATAAGATACTAAATGAAGTATTTGATTTAAATAAAATGGTAATATCAATAGTAAAAGGAAAGTAAAATGAAAGAAATAATTATTCCATTATTAAATATTACATTAAAAATAAATCCTATAGCATTCACCATTTTTGGAATTTCAATATATTGGTATGCAATTTTAATAGTACTTAGCATAATAATTGCAATATATATATACTATAAAAATGACAAAAAATATGGTATTAATTATGAAGACATTATAGATTTAGCATTAATATTAATACCAATTAGCTTTTTATGTGCTAGAATATACTATGTAATATTTAAATTAGATTATTATAAAACATTAGAAAAAATAATAAATATAAAAGATGGTGGACTTGCAATATATGGAGGAATAATAGGAGCAGTTATAACTTCATATATATTTTGTAAAAAAAGAAATATAAAATTTACAGATTTATTAGACTATATAGTAATATGTCTACCTCTTCGGACAAGCAATAGGTAGGTGGGGAAACTTTATAAATGTAGAAGCATATGGAAAACTTACAAATTTACCATGGAAAATGGGAATAAAATTAGGTGAACAAATACAATATGTACATCCTACATTTTTATATGAATCTATTTCAGATTTAGTAATTTTTCTAATATTAGTAAGACTGTCAAAAAACAGAAAATATAGTGGTCAAATTACATTGTGGTATTTAATATTATATTCATTTATACGATTTTTTATAGAAGGACTAAGAACAGATAGTTTAATGTTAGGAAATATTCGAATATCACAAATATTATCAATTATAATACTTATTATAGCAATTATTTATATGTATAAGTTGAAAAGTAACAAAAAATAGTGTATAATATAGTTATGAAATTATGTAACCTATAAAAACAAAAAGCATTATGCTCTAGGAGGGAAAATATGAAGATAATACTTCAAATTTGTACATTTTTTATAACAGCTTCAATATTAGCATCTTTTATAGAAGCAGGCGGAGACTTAAGAAGCTTTGGTATAAAATTAATTTGTGCCATAATTGCCTCAGTGGTGATTGTATATTTTTATAACCGCCAAAAAAAGTAGGTACCGAACGGTGCTTACTTTTTATTGTATAGGAAAAACTGACAAAACATATTAAAATTTATATAAAATTTTTCGCAAATATGATAATATTTAAACAGTTCTTTGTGTAATATTATGTCTAAAAACATATAAAAACAAAAAAAAATCAAAAATTAGAAAAATTAAAATCAAAAGGAGTCGTACGATTTTAATTAAAAATAGAGTATATTTGTTGACGATAATGTAAAAATATGGTATTTTTAAGATATACAAAAGAAAAAAGTACATAAAAAGGAGAGAGATGTCATGCTAAATGATGAAATATGTAAAAAACGTGATGAATTAAACAAAAGTATAGAAAATAATGAGGAATACAGTAAAATATATAAGTTAAGTGTAGAGTTAGATGAATTAATCGCTAAATACTACGAAGAAGAACAGAAGAAAAAGGAATAAACAAAAAAGCAATTATATTAGATAAGATAAATATCTATATAAATGCTTTTTTTTATTACACATATATTACAAAATTATGTAGTTTTTAAGAATAATTTGTCAAATGTTGAACAAAAAGGAAAAATAATGTATAATAAAGATTAAGAGTATAAGAAGGTGATGAAATGAAATATTTAAAAATTATTATAATAATATTAATTAGTATAATAATGAGTTTTAATACAAGTTATGCTACAAACTCAGGAGCAACAACATGGAGAGAATTACAAGACTTTGATTTTTATGGTGATATGTCAGTTGCAAATGAACTTTATACAATTATTGTTATTAACGTACAACAAAATGAATCTATAGAAAATATGTCAGATGCAGATTTAAAAGCATATAACAAAATTATATCAAAATATATAGATGCAACTCAAACTAATGGATGGTCACTTATTGATGAATTAGAAACTGTAAAGGCAGTTCAAAATCAAGTGAAAAACCAAATTGAATCTATGAAAAATAATCAAAATGCGTCTGATGAAACGAAAGAAGAAATAGATGAGACAGAAGAAAAAAATGAAAATCAAGGTGTTGCTCAAGGTAAAGAAGATTCAATGACAGGAGTACTAGCAAAACCAGGAAGTTTATCAGCAAAACATACTCCAGATGAAATAATAAAAGAAGGCAATTCATTTATACAATCAGGAACAGAGGAAACAATTAAGCAAGATAAAGTACAACAAGCTTCTACTACATTATATAATGTATTATTATCAATAGGAATGTTTGCTACAATAGCAATAGGAGTATATTTAGGAATTAAATTCATGTCTGGTTCAGCAGATGATAAAGCAAAAGTAAAAGAAGCATTAATACCATATATAGTAGGATGTGTAGTTATATTTGGAGCATTTGGAATTTGGAAATTATTAATTATATTATTACAGCCAATAGAACTAATATGAAGATAAATAATAAAAAAATTAGTAGGTGATATAAATGATAAAAAATACATACAAAATATTAGCATTAATACTAATTGCTATAACAATAATTATGATTTTTCCAATAAATTATAGTGAAGCCTTTACAAATCCAATATATGCACCAGATGTATATAAACCAGATAAAAATATAGAATCAAATAATACAGAATTTACAAAAATAGGCGGAACAATAATACAAATATTTCAATATATAGGAACTTTTGCAATGGTATTTATAATTATGATAATAGGATTTAGGTATATGATAGCAAGTATAGAAGATAAAGCAAATTATAAAGAAACAATGATACCATATTTAATTGGAGCAATTATGATATTTGCGATTCCACAAATTGTTGGAATTATTTATGATATAGTTACAGGAGCATTTTTCTTATAATATTTTATATAAACTATAGACAAATGAAGAAAAAACAGTTATAATATATAATATAGGGAGATTTTATGTACTTGTCTTTAATATTAACTCAAAAATAAAAATAAATGAGTAAATTAAAATAAAGAAATAAATAAGGAGGAAAACCATGAAAAAAACAAACAAAATAATTGTAGCACTATGTATTATATTAACAATTGTAATGATTGGAGTAGCATCATTTGCAGCTGCTATAAAACCATCAGATTTTGAAGGTGGAACATTTAATAATACAGCTAATGTTACAAATTTCGGAAGACAAATAGTTGCTGTTGTAAGAACAGTAGGCGTACTTGTAGCAGTTGTAATACTATTAATACTTGGTATTAAATATATGGTTGGTAGTGCTGAGGAAAAAGCAGATTACAAGAAATCTATGATACCATATTTAGTAGGAGCTGTATTAATATTTGCAGCATCTGCAGTAACAGGAATAGTATATGATATGGCAACAGCATTAGGTGGTGCTGGAGGAGATCCAGGTACAGGTGCGTAAAAGATTAATAAATATTAAGTTAGGGAATTGTCCCTAGCTTTTTTTATTATATAAAAAATTTGTAATACAAATTAAAAGTTTTTCCACCATGAAAGATGAACTACATATATAATTAATTATAAAAAAGTTAACTTTTAATTTAGACAAACCTATATAGTATTTCAACCATATTACAAATATATTAAAAATACAAAATTTTATGATAAAATATTACAATTTACTAGATTTTTTGATATAATGATAATAGTTAATAATATACCTTTTAAGGAGGAAATTATGGGACCATATAATATACCCAGAAATGTAAAAGACGAAGGAAGAATTTTATTTATATTTACAGGAAAATCTATGATTTATTCGGTTATAGGAGCATTTATTGGAACAATATTTTATTTTATATTAGCATCATGTAATATGCAAATGATAGGAATGATAGTAATTGCTATTTTTGCATTTATAGGTTATTGTATAGGAATGTTTAAAGTACCAGATATAGGAGCATTTAAATTTACGAAAAAAGTAGGTGGCGAAAACATAGATGATGTTATAATAAGAGCAATAAAATTTAGAGCAAAAAAGAATAAAATTTATTTATATGATGGTGAGGAGGAAACAAAAGATGAATAGTGCAGACCAATTAACAAATATTCTAACAATGGTATTAATATTTATGGTTATTGTATTAATTGTGCTTTTTTGCATATTAATGGCGGTATTCTTAAAAAAGAAAAAAAGGCAAAAAGAACAAGAAATGCAAAATGATACAGAAAATAAAAGTGATGCAAGAAAAATTGCAAAAGAATATACTAAAGAATCTATTTTTAAATTCCTAGAATTTGAAAAAATAGAAGACAATATGATTATCCAAAAAAATGGAGGAAGATATTTAATGGTAGTAGAATGCCAAGGAATTAACTATGACTTAATGTCAGAAACAGAAAAAATATCTGTAGAAGAAGGCTTTTTACAATTTTTAAATACTCTAAGACATCCAATTCAAATTTATGTTCAAACAAGGACAGTAAACTTAAATGATAGTATAGAAAACTATCAAAAAAAGGTAGAAGAAATAGGTATTGAACTAGAAAAAAAGAAAAACACATATTTAAAAAATTTACAATCTGGACAATACACAAAAGAACAATTAAATAAACAATTTTATGATGTAACAAAACAAACTAATCTTTATGAATATGGAAAAGACATTATTGCAAATACACAAAGAATGAGTTTAAACAAAAATGTATTAAACAGAAAATATTACATAATTATTCCGTATTATTCAGAAGAAATAGGTGAAGGCTCATTTGACAAAGAAGAAATAAGAAATTTAGCTTTTCAAGAATTATACACAAAAGCGCAATCAATTATTAGAACACTTGCAGCATGTGAAGTAGGAGGGAAAATTTTAAACTCAAATCAACTTGCAGACCTATTATATATAGCATATAACCGTGATGAAGCAGAAGTATTTAGCATAGATCGTGCAATACGTTCAGGATATGAAGAATTATATACAACAGCACCAGATGTATTAGACAAAACCATGAAAGCATTAGATGAAGAAATAGAAAGAAAAGCCTTAGCAATGGTTAATGAAAAAGTAATACAAGCAAGAAGTCCAAAACAACAAAAAATTGACCAAAAGCAACAAAGATTTGAAGAATTAATAAGACAAAGAGCAGAAATGATTTTAAAACAAAATGCAGCATATTTAGGAAGAGAAACTACAAATACAGCAATTGAGCTAATTGAAGAAGAAACAAAAGAAAAAGGAGGTAATAAAGATGTGGAAGAAGAACCAAAAAAGAGAACTAGAAGAAAAAAATCAACCACTACAAAATAATAACAAAGAGCAAGACTATAATATATTAAGAAAAAAGACAATAAAAGAATTGATTGCACCTTCTGGAATTGATGCATCAAATATTGACCATTTAGAAATTATCTCTAATACAAAACGATATGCAAGAAGCTTTTTTGTATCAACACTTCCAAGAATGGCAATTTTCCCAGAGTTATTTAGAGATTTATACTTATTTGGAGATACAAACACATCAATATATATAAACCCAGTACCAGAAGCAAAATCACAAAATGAATTAAATAGAGTTATAAATCAGTTAGAAACAGAAAGAATTGTAGCAGCAGATAGAGGAAATATAAATAGACAAAGTACAGTAGGACAAAAACGTTATGAAGCAGAACAATTAAGAGATGAAATTGCAGCAGGATATAATAAACTATTTGAAGCATCTATTGTTTCTACAGTATTTGCATATAGTTTAGCAGACCTAGACAAATTAACAAGTCTATTATCAACAGAAATGTCAAAATCATTAGTTAGTGTAAAAAGTGCATGGGGAATTCAAGAAGAAGCATTTAAAAGTAATTTACCATTAATGGATAATAAAATAAAAAAAGTACATACATTTGACCGTCGTTCTATGGGAACAGTATTTCCATTTACAACCTCAGAAGTAGGACATTCTACAGGTGTACCACTTGGATTTAACAAACAAACTGGAGTACCAATATTATTTGACAATTTTCATCCATCTTTAACGAATTACAATATGGTAATTTTTGCAAAATCTGGTGCTGGAAAATCTGTTACAATGAAAACACTAATATCAAGATCTGCAGTACTAATGGGAATTGAAAGCTTAGCACTAGATGCAGAAGGAGAATATACAATTGTTGCAGAATCTTTAGGAGGAATTAATGTTATATTAAGTCCAACATCAAAAACAGTTATTAATTTATTTGATATAGAACCAGAAATTGTAAAAGATGAAATTACAGGAAAAGAAAGAGTAGTATTAAATGTTGAAAATAAAGTAGAAGATGTAACACAAGCCCTACTTACTATGGCAAGAGGAAGTACAAGAAGCAAAGAAGTAAATGAACTTACAAAACAAATTATAGCAGAATCAGTTGCAGAAGAATATGCAGCATCTAAAATTACATCTGATCCCTCAAGTTTGTATGAAGCATCTACTAATATTACTTCTGGAGATATGTTAGCAAGAAGAAAAAAACTAATGCCAACAATTGGTAGTTGGTATAAAAGAATTAAAAGAAAAGCAGAAGAAAATGATAATTCAGATTATAAATTCCATTATAGTTATTTGTTAAAAGTAATGAAACAATATATTCGTGAATATGAAGGACAAATGGCATATTTTGACGGACAATCTACATTTGAATTATTAGATGGTTCACCATTTATCAACTTAGATATATCACAATTAGAAGAAAGATTTGCAAGACCACTTGCACAACAAATTTTACTTTCTTGGATTTGGGAAAAATATGTTAAGAAAAATAGCGAGGATAGAACAAAAGCAAAGAAAAAAAGAGTACTTGTGGATGAAGCGTGGATGTTACTTCCATATCCAGAAGCCGTAGACTTTTTAAATACAATGGCAAGACGTGCAAGAAAAAGAAATGTATCACTTGCAATAATTTCTCAAAGATTCCAAGACTTTTATGAAAAACAAGAAGCACAAGCAGTATTAACATCATCAGATACAAAGCTATTTTTAGCACAAGATAAATCAGAAATTGGATATTTAAAAGAAGTGTTCAAACTATCTGAAGGAGAAGCAGGATTTTTAGTAACCTGCTTAAAAGGAGAAGGATTATTAAAAGTAGGACAAGATACAGCAATATTACAAATTACACCAACAGCAAAGGAATTTGAATTTGTAGAAACAAACTTAAATAATCTTGTAAATATGAAGAAAAAACAAGCAGTACAGTAAAATGATAAGAAGGGGTAAATATGAAAAACTTCACAAATAAAGGATTTATACAAAAGATATTAATTGCAATAATTATAGTGGTATTAATGAATTTTTCTATACCTATACCTGTTCAAGCTGATGTAGGCGGAAAATTAATGAGTCCAGTTATTACATTTTTAACATCTATTTTAGATGGATGTCAACATATGCTAGAATGGACTATGCTAGGAGAAACAGCAGATTACATGAAATCAATAAACAGTTCAGCAATAAACAGGGATAACTTACCAAATAAAAAAATACAAGTAGAACAAAAACTAGATGGTTCATTTTTTGGGTTAGATGCCATAAATATACCTGTTATTACTTATACACCAGAAGCAATTTTTGCAAATCAAGTACCAGGACTAGATATTAACTTTATTAATCCATCTGTAAAAACAGGAAATGATGAACAAGATCAAAAAATGAATATTGCAATGAAACTACGTCCAACAATTGCAAGTTGGTATACAGCAATTAGAGCAGTAGCAATTGTTGCATTAATGTCTGTATTAGTATATTTAGGAATTAGAATTCTTTTAACAGGTATTGCAGCAGATAAAGCAAAATATAAAAAAATGTTAATGGATTGGGTTGTAGCAATGTGTTTACTATTTGTTATGCATTACATTATGTCTTTTGCATTAACTATGTCAGAAACAGTAACAGCATTAATTGCAAGTGAACCAAACAGTACATTTACAGTAGAGTTAACAAAAAACACAAATATTTCAAATTTTGGAACTAATTTAATGAGTTATGTTAGATTAATGATTCAGTGTGTAAATTTGTCTGATAAATTAGCATTTTTCTTTTTATATTTAATGTTAGTTATATACAATTTCCGTTTTACTTGGGTTTATTTAAAAAGAGTTGTTAATATGGCATTTTTAACACTAATGGCTCCACTTGTATCTGTTACATATCCAATTGATAAAGTTGGAGATTCAAAAGCACAAGCTTTTGATATGTGGATAAAAGAATTTACATTTAATGCATTAATTCAGCCATTACATTTAATATTATACATAGTATTATTAGGTTCTGCTACTGAACTTGCAGTATATAATCCATTATATGCAATTGTATGTTTAGGATTTATAATTGCAGGAGAAAAATTATTAAAGCAAATGTTTGGATTTAATAAAGCTCCAGGAGGAACACTTGGTTCTCTTGCAGGAGCAGCTGGAGTATCTACTCTTGCAGCAAGGGGTGTTGGAATGTTTGCTAAAGGAGGAAAAGATAAAGGTGGCGGAAATGGTAAAATAAGAACAGATGATAAAATGGAAAGAAAGGGTAAAGATAAAGGAGCAAACAAAGACTTAGACTCTTTTAATAGAGAAGATTCTTTGGGAATTGAAGATCCTTTTGGAATTGAAAACAATAATTCAAACAATAATTCAGATGACAATTCAAATAATACAGTACAAAATGCTACAGATGAAGCTATAGATATGGCAACAAATACATTAGATGCAAATAACCAACAGCAACAACAAGAAGAACAACAACAGCAACAGCAACAAACTTTAGAAGAATTAGAACAACAAAGAGCAGAATTATATAATCAAGGATATACAGATGATAATGAAGAAATAAAAGAAATTAATGATAAAATACAAAATGGAGAATTTATAGATCCTCCAAAAGAGCCAAACAATTCAGGAAGTCCAATACCAAATGAAACTACACAATCTATTAAAAATACAAAAAATCAAGCAGATGCAATAGATAAAAAACAAGAAAGAAGAGCTAAATTAAAAGCAATAGTAAAAAGGAATATTGCAGGAATTGTAGCAGGTGGTAAAGCACTTGCATATTCAGCAGCAAGAGGAACCCTAAAAGCAGTTCCAAAATTAGCACTAGGAATAGGATCAGGAGCAATAGCAGGTGCTATTGGGGCAACATTAGGAGATGGAGAAAAATCAATGGCAATGGCAGGAACAGCATTTGCAGGAGGAATGGCACTTGGTGGAAAAGTATTTGAACAAACAGCAGGACAAGTAATACCTGAAAAAAATGTACAAAGAGAAGTTGATAGAGCAAAATATGGAAGTGTTAGAGAAGCACAAAATAAAAGGGCAGATAAAGCATACTTTAGAAATGGTTCATTTGAAGACTATTTTGATGATAACTTTAAAGGAAAAAAGAAAATAGATGGAAGCCAGTATACACAAGAAGAAATTAGAGAAGCTGTACAATCTTATAGAGAAGCAGGTATCACAGATGAAAAAACAATTAAACAAGGAATATTATTAGAAGATAAATATAAACAAAAAGACTATAAAGATAAATTTAAATTATCAGATGAAAAAATAAGAGGGGAAGTACAAAATATTGCTCAAACAAAAGGTTTAATTGAAACAAGAGCTTTCTATGATAAAGAAGCAAAACAAAAAGAATTAGAACGTATAGAAGCATCTTTAACATATGTACCAGAAAAAAATAGAAAAGCAGTAGCACGAAGAGTATTTAAAGGATATGAAGACTTTAGGTCAATAACTTAATATAAAAAAACAGGAGGATAATAGAAATGATTATAAAAAATAGTAACTTAAGAAGAGCGTTATATTATAATAGATATAAGATACTAGGAGTTATAGTCGCAATTATCCTCCTATTTGGTATTATACAAATAATGAATCAATATGCAAAGCAACAATTACAAAAAAGTGAAACACAAAATAACACTATAACAAATGAGATAAATAATAACAAACAAGAAACTCCAGTTATAATAGGAAAAGAAGTATCACCTGAAAATCAACAAATTAATAATACAATTATTAATCAGTTTATATCACATTGTAATAACCAAAAAATAGAAGAAGCATATAACTTATTAACAGAAGAATGCAAAGAGCAAATATTTTCTAATAACATTCAAAACTTCCAAAAAGACTATGTTGATGTGATTTTCAAAACTAAAAAAACATATACACTTAAAAATTGGATTTCAAAACAATATGATACATATAAAATTAGAATTATAGAAGATATTCTACAAACAGGAGATGCAAGTTCGATACAAAATGCAATTGAGGACTATTATACAATTATATATAAAAATAATGAATATAGACTAAATATTAAAGGATATATAAAAAGAGAAGATATAAACCAGCAAATTCAAAAAAATGATATAAAAATAACAGTACTTAGTAAAGATGTATATACAGATTATGAAAAATATAATTTTAAAATAGAAAATTATACTAACAACACAGTTTGTATTGATACAAAGAAAAATGGTAATACCATGTACTTACTAGGAGAAAATGACAGAAAATATAATTCATATTATTATGAATTAGAAGATGCAAGATTACTTATTAATAAAGGAAATATTAAAACACTTAGCATAAAATACAATAAAATATATTCAAATCAAATTAGAATGACTAAAGTTATATTTGAAGATATTATTTTAAATTATGAACAATATAAGAACGTAGAAAATAAAGAACAATATCAAAATAAATTAAAAATAGAAATAGAAATATAAAATAAAAAAGACAAACTAAAAGGAGGTGAACTTGTATATGAATGAAGATAATCAAAATGAACAACAACAAAATAGTGATATAGGAAAGCAAATTGGAAATCAAGCACTGAATATGGGAAAACAAATATCTCAAAATAGTGCTAGAGTTTTAGGAGAATTAGCAAAAGAAGGAGCCAAAGCATTATGGGCTAAAGTATCTGTAGGAATAATATCTATATTAAGTGCTATATTACCATGGATAGGAGTTATTATCTTCTTCATAACAGTTTTCCTTCCATCAGCAGATTATTATTTAAATATATATATAAATGAATCTGTTTCTGAGGAAGCAGCAGATATACTTAACCAATATTGCATTATAGATGAAACAGGGGTACATTTTAATAAACAGGAAATTTTAGTAGCACTAAAGGATGCTTTTAAATCAGGAGATATTGATTTTGACAGCTTAGGACTTGGAAAAGATGCATTTTCCTTAAATGGAGAAGAATTTAGTGATGAAGAATTTTATAATTCAGAAGCAGCAAACCATTTATACAATTTAATGACAGCAACACTTTCTAGTGAACTTCCATATATAGAAGGAAGTGATAAAGAAGCACAAGGTATTATAAAAATAAAAAGACAAGTAGAAGCAAATGGACAAGCACAAAATTTAAAATACATAGGAATAGAAGCATTTAATGAAATGGTAGAAAATAAAGATCCTAATATATTAAATTTCTTTTCATTAGATGAAACTTGGAATTTATGGGTTGCAAAACCATATGAACAAATTAATCAATATGTAAAAACAATAAATGGCTCAGTTGCAGAAAGTAAGACTAATAGGGATTATAATATTATACCAGTATCTATACCATACCGTACACTAATATCACAATACACAATGCCTTTTGAATTTTTAATGGTATTACAAACCATGACATATAGTTCAAAATATGTTGAAGCTGTATCAGATTTAGTTACAAATAGTAGTCAAATTGACTTTACTATTTTTGACTCAACATCAGTAACAACAAATGTATATACAGTTGAATATGACCAACATGCAAAAGGAGTTAATCATATAGAAGGAAATCCAAATTCAAGTATACCATCTGAACAAACAGGAAGAGATGTACCTTGGCGTACAGATGAGCATATTGTAGAAACTACAACAGTAACAACTACAGAAGAAGCACCAATACTAGCAAATGTTACAAAAGCAAAAACATGGCTTATTGATCAAATAACACAATATGAGGCAGAAGAAAAAATAGGAGAAGTAACAGTAGATACAAAAACAGGACCATATAGCCAAGAAGATCCAGGGGATGATGCAGAATCTGCTAGTTGGTACACAGACAAGATGGAGTATACAAAAGAAACAATAGATTCAACAAATTGGAAAAAAGCAGCAGATAGTATAACTAAGCTTCATCCAGATGAATTTTTAGGATTATGGAAAAATGATACAGGTACATATGTAAAAGGAGCATCATACAATCCAAATGGAAATGTAGTAAATTATAATATAGAAAATGAAGAACATAAAGATAGACCAATTATGAACATATTATCAGCAGAAGAAGAATTTTATGGGCATTTAGAAGAAAATGTAAAAACACAAATTCATGCAGAAATGATGAGGGAAATAATTAAACTATATCTTTCTAAAGAAGAATTACCAGAAGGTTTTGGTTCTCAATTTATGGATATTTTCAAGCCAAATGAGTTTATAGAAAGTAATTGGAATTTACTTGGTTCAGGTTTTTGGTGGCCAATTGAAGATACAAGTTATACAACAATTACATCAAAATTTGGTTATAGAGGAAATATTGGAGTAAGTGGAGCAAGTAAGTTTCATAAAGGAATAGATATAGCTGTTCCAGAAGGTAACAAAATTATTGCTTCATCAGATGGAATAGTAGAGTTAGCAGGATATAATGCTAGTATGGGATTTTTTGTTAAAATTAATCATTTGAATGGAATTAAAACAATATATATGCATAATTCAAAAGTATTAGTAGTAGCAGGACAGAAGGTAGCAAAAGGAGACGTTATTGCATTATCTGGTAATACAGGTATTAGTGGAGGACCACATTTACATTTTGGTGTAGAAGTAAATGGCGAATATGTTGATCCATTAGATTATGTTAATCCAAACGATACAAGACCAGATGGTTTCTTTGCAGATGCAACTACAGTAGAAGAATGGAGACCATATATACAACAAGCATTTTCTGAACTAGGTTACACAGCAACAGATGAAAAAATTAGTGCAATATTAAGACAAATTCAAACAGAATCTGGTGGTAATCAATTTATTATGCAAGGAATAGTAGACTCAAACTCAGGCAAACCAATTACAATAGGAAATGGGATATGTCCATGGTGTCCTTCTCAAACAGGGAGTTCTTGTAAAAATACAAATATAGGACATGGATTATTACAATTTATACCAACAACATTTTATTCTAACATGGTAAGTGGACATACAAATATATATAGTGGATATGACCAGATATGTGCATGTATTAGTATGTTAGAAAAACGTTCTGGTTCATATAGTGATTATATTGGAAAAGGAACAGGATGGGGTTAAAATATAATCTAAATTAGGAGGAAAATAATGTCAAATACAATAATTAAAATAATAATATCAATTATTGTAGTAATTATAATAATTATAGTAACAATATTATTAATTTTAAATTTTAAACCAAGTATTAATACAAAAGATTATTCAATACAAGATAGTAATATTAAAAGTCCACAACAAGTTACAATAGTGAAAGATAGAAATGACTTTTTTACAGTAGCAAGCTGTGTATCAAAATATATACAATACATAACACGGAAAAGATAGTGAAATATTATATAATCTTTTAGATAATGACTATAAAACAAAAAATAATATTACTAAAGAAAATATACTAACTAAAATTCAAACATTTGATGACTATTATAAATTTAAAGCAAAAGAAATGTATGAATCTAAAATTTCAGATACAATAACTCAATACTTTGTATATGGAGTATTAACTTTAGAATCAACAGGTGATGATGAAGAAGAAATAAAATTTTATATTTCAGTAAAATTAGACAAAAAAAATAATACTTTTTCAGTAATTCCAAATCTATATATAGACAATATGAAAATAGTAGAATAATTACAAAATAGAGAGGTTATGATATGGATTTAAGTAAATTAAAAAAATGGATTTTGTTGATAGCTATATTTATATGTATAATAACAATTATATTAATTATGGTCATATTAAACAAAGGTAATAATGAACCAAATAGCATTTTTAGACAAGATACTAAAAAAGAACATATTGATACAATACAGTATTTAGAATTTAATGAAATACCAAGTACATATATTAGTGATGTACAAATGTGTAATATATATTTATTGGACTATAAAAATAATGCACTATATCATACACAAGAAGCATACAATTCATTAAATGAAGAATATAGAGAAAAACGTTTTGGAAATTTTAATACATATGAAAAATATGTACAAGAACATATTGATGATATTTTACAAATAAAATTAGATAAATATCAAATTATTAAATATGATAATTATATTCAATATATATGTATAGACCAATTTGGCAACTATTATATTTTTAATGAAACAGCCATTATGAGATATACAGTTTTATTAGACACATATACAATCGATTTACCACAATATATAGAAGCATATAATAAATCAAATAACACACAAAAAGTAGCAATGTGTATTAATCGTTTTATAAATGCTATTAAAGATAAAAATTATATATATGCATATTCTTTATTATCAAGTGGATTTAAACAGAATTATTTTTCAACACAAGAACAATTTGAAAGCTATATAAAACAAAATATAACAAAAATAGAGCAAGTTATGTTTAATACAGTAAAAACAGAAGGGAACTTATATATGTATACTGTAACCTTATCTCCACAAATAACAAAAACTTTCATTGTAAATCTAAAGCAAGGTACAGATTTTGAATTATCATTTAATGTATAAAAGGTTATAAAATCACCATTTCCAAAATATAATGGAAATGGTGATTTTTATGAAAAAGTTAATAACAACAATATTAATAATAATATTATTTATTAATATTCCCATAAGAGTATTTGCAGATGATATAGATGAAGAAGAAATTAATCTAATACAAGAAATTATAGATGCATCTACAAATGTAGAAAGTACTCCTAAAATAAATTCAAGAGCTTGTATTATATATGATAGAACATCTCAAAAAATACTATTTGAAAAAAATGCATATTCTAAAAGACCCATGGCATCTACTACTAAAATAATGACAGCAATTATTGTTTTAGAAAATGCTAATTTAAAAGACATAGTAGAAGTATCAAAAAAAGCAGCATCAACAGGAGGCTCAAGAGTTGGACTAAAGTCAAATGATAAAATAAGTGTAAATGACTTATTATATGGATTAATGCTACCTTCTCGGAAATGATGCAGCAGTAGCTCTTGCAGAACATGTAGGTGGAAGCATAGAAGGATTTAGCAAATTGATGAATAAAAAAACACAAGAACTTGGGTTAACAAACACAAACTTTATAACACCACATGGACTAGATGAAAAAGACCATTATACAACAGCATATGAACTAGCAATAATTACAGATTATGCTTTAAAAAATAAAACATTTGCTAAAATTGTATCTACTAAGACATATGAAATTAATATTAATGGGCATACAAAATCATTATCAAATACAAATGAATTATTAGGAAATCTAAATGGAGTAGATGGAATAAAAACAGGATTTACAAATGGAGCTGGAAGATGCCTTGTAACATCAACTACAAGAAATGGACATCAAATAATTTGTGTAGTATTAGGGTCAGATACAAAAAAAATAAGAACACGGAGATAGTGTAAAACTAATAGAATATGCGTTTAAAACATATGATTATATTGATGTTAATAAAAAAATAGAAGAAGAATTTGAAAAATGGAAAACTAACGAACAAACTAAAATAAAATATTATAAAACAAGTAAAAATACACCTGAATATATATTGTCAGATACGAAAATAACAGTTATACCAATCTTAAAAAATGATATAAAAGATATAGAAATGACATTGAATTTTCAACAAGAAATAGAAGCACCAATTTTAAAAAATCAAATTATTGGAACAATACAAGCAAAAATAAAAGATGAAGTAATATTAAGTCGTAATATACAAATAAAAGAAGAAATTCCCAAAAAACAAATATGGAATTATATACAAGAAATATTTTTAAATTACACAAAATATTTACAACAAAGTTTGCAAGTATAAAAACATTAATAATCAAAACGATATGGAGAAAAACGGTCTTTAGAAGACTGTTTTTTCTTCTTATTATTTTTCTTTTTCCTTTTCTTTTTTTTATTTTTGCCTATAAAAATAGTCTTTAACAAGTATAATATAGTAATAATTACTAAAATTTTAAAAACAATGCTAAAAATAGAACTAGAAAAAATATCTTGACCAGCAATTAAATTTGTAGTATAGTTAATACCATCAATAGTATAAGATAACTTACCAACTACACTTCCCTTTTCAATAGGTGCGTTTATATTATCTAACTCCACTTCTGGAGAAAAAACCTCATTTAAATCAGATTGTTTTATAATAACATCAATACTATTTTCGTATAGTAAATTTAAATTTTTTGTCTTACTAGAAGCATTTTTAGGAGTAATTACTTTATATACATTATCTTTAGATGCAAGATTCTTATAAGTATAATTATTAAATCCATAATTAAATAAACAAATACAATCTGCAAATTTATTTGTATTAGTAGAAATATCATTATCTGCGCCTAAAACAACACAAATAAGTTCCATATTATCTTTTTTAGCACTTGCTACAATACAGTTTTTAGCAGAATCTGTATAACCAGTTTTAATTCCTGTTGAAAAAGAATAATATTGACTACTTTTAGGATTTACTAATTTATTAGTATTAATAAATATGCGGTCTTCCTTATCATACTTATTAGTAATAGGTAGAGTATATCTAGTTTTTAATACTAAATTACGAAAAGTATCATTTTTCATTGCATATTGTCCTATTAAAGCCAAATCATATGCAGTAGAATAATGATTTTCATCATGAACACCATTAGCATTTACAAAATGAGTATTTTTACAACCAATTTCAAGAGCCTTTGTATTCATCATACTAGCAAAACTTTCCTCAGAACCTGCAATATACTCTGCAATAACATTGGCAGCATCATTGGCAGAAGGTATTAAAAGAACATTTAACAGCTGTTCAATAGTTAATTTTTCATCAACCTGCAAATTTGCATTAGTATAACCTAGAGGAACTGAAAAAATAGCATTATTACTAACACTAGCAACCTCATTTAAATCACAATTTTCTAAAGCTAAAATAGCAGTCATAATCTTAGTAGTACTTGCAGGGTATCTTTTTTCATAAGCATTTTTTTCATATAAAATCTTTCCAGTATTTGCCTCCATTAACAAACAAACAGGAGCATTAACGGTAGGTTGTGATTCATTAGTAGAAAAACTAGTAGAATTAGAAAAAAGAAAAGAAAAACTTAAAAAGAAAACAAATATATAAATATAAAATTTTTTTAATCTCATACTAAATACCTTCTCCTATAAATTATAAATAGTAAGTATCATCTTATATTAAAAAAAAATAAATTTCAATGTTTATTACAAAAAAGTAATGCAAATTTCATGTAGAATTACAAAATTGTAATATTTTTTACAAAAGCTTGAGTTACCAAAACAAGCAATTAATAATTTCATCAAAAAATACCATATAGTTTAAATAAAAAAGAAAGGAGGAAAAAATATGGAAAAATTGAACCAAAAACAAACTTATATATTTATTGTAATTGGAGCAATTATGATATTAGTAATAGGGTATTATTTTTATACAAAAATAGCAAAAAATGAAGAATATGAACAAATAGATTTTGTTAATGAAGTAGAAATTAATGAAAGTAAAAAAGATAATGAAATAAAAGAAGAAATTATTATTCATATAGCAGGAGAAGTAAAAAATCCTGGTATTATTAGAATACAAGAAGGAGCAAGAATTGCAGACATAATAGAACAAGCAGGAGGATTAAATCAAAATGCAGATATTAGCGATATTAACCTTGCATATCCTGTAGAAGATGGTCAAAAAATAATAATTCCTAAAATAGGTGATAAAGAAAGTATACAACAAGAGAATAAAACAAATACAATTTCAAGCTTTGGAGAAACTCAAAATAAAAAAATCAATTTAAATAAAGCAACAATTGAGCAATTACAATCTTTACAAGGAATACGGAGAATCAACAGCAAAAAAAATTATTGAATATAGAAAAGAAAATCGGAGGTTTCAAGCAAATAGAAGACTTAAAAAATGTTGGAGGAATAGGAGAAGCAAAATTTGATGCAATAAAAGAAGCTATAACAGTAAAATGACAGAGAAGATAAAACTCTCTGTCTTTAGATTTTAATATTACATTTTATTCCAATTTTCTGAAATAAATGAAAGTAATTTGTTTGCAATATCAATTTTTTGTGATTTTAAAATCTCAATATTATGTTTGGAAGTATAAATATAATAATATCCTGTTTTTTCCTCATCACTTGCATCAATAGCTTCTACAGATAACGCATCCTTTAATTTAATAACTCGATTTTTATTAAATTCAATATAAATTTCCTCATTCATTAACTTTGCATAATTGCTTTCATAATGCTTTTTAACAAATATAAATGCAAAATCATTATCTAACTTATTATTTTTTGCAAAATTATCAAATATTTCAAAAACTTTAACAACATCTTGTTGAGATGATAGTGAGTTCTTTGCAACTTCTTTCGACTTATTGCTACTGTCTCCATTTATCGTTTTCTCTAGGGTTTCTAACTCTTTAATAGCTTGTTCTTTTTTTTCATTATTTATATAAAATGTATTTTCATGAATCGCTCTTAAAGTATTTTTAAATGATTTAGCAACACTATTTCCCATTTGTTCCTTTTCAAGATCTTTAAATTCAATTTCACTCTTCCAAATTGGTTTTAATCGTTGTTGTCTATCAAAAAATTGATTGCTTATAATATTATCTCTATAAATATTTTTCAAAAAACAAATAATATCATCATCACACAACAATGACAGATTAATACCTTTTTTAATATATCCTATTGCTGAGATCGCTGTCTTTGACAATATACTCTTCTCATCACCAAGTTTATCTTTATATGTTTTAACCATATAATTATCATAATTCTCAATTGCTAACTGGATTAGCTTAACATCATACAATATAGTTGGATTATTCTGTATCCAATGTCTTTCTAAGTCATTAGCAAAAGTAACATTTTCAATAACACTTAAAGAACCTCTTTTAAATGCTGGGACTCTTTTTACTGCAGAAGATGCATCAATATAATCTGATATTACATATCCTGAAAAAAGTCGGTCAACATCCAAAGCCATAGTATTAAAACCTGTTACATATGAATCTCTAATTAAATAATCAAGTTTATCAACATCGATAAGAGATCCATTTAACATTCCTATTATTGTGTTTTCTATTAATTTATCATTAGTCTTATATTTAACACCTATTATAGAGCGAACGAAAAGTTCCTTATCAATATCATCAAACTTTTGTAATAATAGCAAATCTAAGCCAACAATTGCACTCATAGCTTCATGAGGCTTTCCTGTACCAGTTTTAATATCTTCATGAAAACTGTGTAAATTAGGAAAATAATTTTTTAATTCTTCTTTGAAATTGGTACTTTTTTTGTAATATTCTTCACCTGTATGTGAAAATGGAGAGTGGCCTATATCATGTAATAAGCATGCTAAAACAAAGGTTTTTTTATATGTATCCCAATTAATATGTGTATATTCATTATAATTTCGTTCTTTAACATTTTTTTCAAAACACTTAAAGGCTTTTGTTCCTAAATGATAAACGCCTATAGAATGAACAAATCTATTATGTAAAGCAGAAGGATAAAGAGATTGATATCCAGTTTGTACAATATTTCTCAATCGCTGAAATTCAGCTGTATCTATCAAAGGAAAACAAAAGTCTTCAAGATTAATATAACCATATATAGGGTCTTTAATTTGTTTCATACCCCAACCTCTTTTCTATATAAATTAACCTTGCTGAACAAATTTTGCCGTTATGTCAACCAAAAAATTTAAAACATTAAATGGCAAATAACCAATAAAACGGCTTTCTAAATCTTTAATATTTTTTGTTTTAACAATATGAATTGAATTAGTTTCTCTATCATATTCAAAATAATCAGAAAAGTCATATAATGCAGTTACCACCTGTTCAGATGATGATAAAAAAATTGCATCAATTTCATTTTTATAAAGAGATTGTTGTTGAATAAAAATTCCAGCCTCACTTAACTCATCTAAAGTAACTGTATCTCTATTATTTAATTTTTTTAGTGCTATTAAAATGTTTGCGATAATATATTCTGCTCCAACAAATGTCGCCATATAAAATACCTCCATTATAAAATAATTTACATTATTATATATTTATTATATTCTATTTTCAATATAATAATAAATATTTTTAGCAAAAATATTTATTTTATAAATTTAATGATTCAAATGTAAGCAAAAAAATAGCAAGCCAGAAGTGACTTGCTATTTATGGTTGCGGGGAAAAGATTACTCGCTTATATTTAGCCATTTATTGCATTTTTGTTTAGCTTTATGTTTAAGTAGAAAAAATTAAAATAAATTATTAATTGTTAATAACAGTGAATATTACTATGGTTTAGAAAAATATAAAATTTCTCACATTATATTAATATAATTTTAAATTGAAAAAATTCATTAATTATTATATAAATAAATAAAAATTATTTATGGAGAAAAAATGGAAAATAAATTTATTAGAAACAGTTTTAATGGACTTACCGAAGAAGTTTATAAGTGGGATTGCATTTCATTTTCCCCATTTTATAAAAAAAAATTACAAAGCCAAATGGCAGAAAAAGAAATTTTAAATGCATATCTACATTCGGCAGAATGTCTATACATTGCATTTTATTGTGAAAATAATCCAGCAGAAAAAATGAAGGTTTTTAGAACGAATCAAATGTGTATGCCGTTTCTATTTTTATGCAGACACGCAATAGAATTATCAATAAAATTATTTATTAAAATCAAATCAAAAAAAGTAACAAAAATTCATAAATTAAATGAGTTATGGAAACAATTAAATGCAATAATTAAAATTGAAGATACTGATTTTAGCCTACTAATAGAAGTATTAAATAAAATTGATGATGATGGTTGTAAATTAAGATATTCAAATGATGGCAAGGGAAAAGAATATAATAACGAACCTTGTTTTGTCAGAGCTGATTTAATATTGGAAACTACAAAAAAACTATGTAGCCATTTATTAAAGCAAATAGAATTATCTAGCAATAAAAAAGAAATATAAGCCATTATAAACACTGCACATAATATTTATAACAATATTAGTTATAAACAATATTGTTATAACACGATTATAATATTCAAATAAACTTTTAAGTTTATGGTATTTGTTGTTCTTTGTAAAAAGATCACAACAAATATGAATATTTTATCGTGCCAAAGGATTATTAAGGAAAACTTTAGTTGTCCTTAATCACACGAACTTCTTTTGAA
>CANRSD010000017.1 GCA_947642355.1 uncultured Clostridia bacterium | reverse complement strand
GAGGAGCATATGCCAAAGGACAAGATGTATATTTATTTAAAAATGCAGATGGAACGTTTGAGTATATACCTGCGATGCGGAGAAATTTATGATAATTCAATTACTTCAGCATATGGTGGAGTTGACCGGTATTAAAGGCAAAAATGGTGTAGATAGAATACGGAGGAACTGGAGGATCAGGTGGATTTACAGGAGATGCACGTAATCGGAAGTATGAAATCAGTTCGTGGTGGAAGAGCAACAAGTTGGTCTGGTGGAAGTGGATCTGGTGGAAATTATTGTTATGGCGTAAGTTTTTCTGGAGACAGAGGAGATATGTTACAAGCATCAGACTATGGAGGAACTCGGAGGAGGAGGATTTGCTGCTGATGCAAATTTAAATCGAATTACAGGAGGTGGTGCTGGAAATCCAAATGGAAAAACTTATAGACATTTAGAAACTAATAATACAGTAATTGTAACTCCAAATGCATATGGAACGGGAGGTACATTAATTGTTTATTCAAACTCTTTATTTGATGGAAGATTAACCAGTGAAGGAGGGGCTGGTGAACCATCACCAGTGAACAATGAATATGCTGGTGGAGGAGGTTCAGGAGGAGGTTCTATAAATGTTTTTTCACAAGAAATTTTGAAATTCCCAACTTATTCAGTTATTGGTGGAATTGGAAATGGTAAAGATCCTAGTAAGGGAAAAGGAAAAGGTCGGAGCTCGGCCGGAGATGGTTCATTTTCTATAGGTACTATTGCTAGTGGGGTATATAATCCAGTTACATTTTAAACAATATAAAATGATAAGCAACCTTATTTTTAGGGTTGCTTTTAAACGTTAAAATTTGATATAATAAAAATAATTTATAGATAGGAGATACCTAAATGAATAAAATAATAGAAGTTAAAAATTTAACTAAAGAATATAAAAATTTAAAAGCAGTAGATGATTTATCCTTTGATGTATATGAAGGTGAGATTTTAGGATTGCTTCGGGCCAAATGGAAGTGGAAAGTCTACAACAATTAATTGTATTTTGTCTTTATTAAATTTTCAAAAGGGAAGTATAAAGATTTTAGAAAAGGAAATGAAACCTGATAGTTATGATTTAAAATCACAAATAGGAGTAGTATTTCAAGATGTTGCAGTTTTTGATGAATTAACAGTTTATGAAAATTTAGATTATTTTTGTGGTCTTTATATAAAAGATAAAAATACAAGAAAATCATACATAAAAGATGCAATTGAACTTACTGGGCTAGAAGAGTTTGAAAAATTTTATCCAAAGCAATTATCAGGTGGATTACTTAGAAGGTTAAATATTGCTTGTGGTATAGCTCATAAACCTAAAATTATATTTTTAGATGAACCTACTGTTGCAGTTGACCCACAAAGTAGAAACAATATATTAGATGGCATAAAAAAACTAAGAGAGCAAGGTGCAACTATAATATATACTACTCATTATATGGAAGAAGTCGAAATTCTTTGTGATAGAATAATTATTTTAGATAAAGGAAAGGTATTAGCAACAGGTACAAGTGATAGTTTAAAAACACTTGCAAAAATAGAAGAAAAGATTTCTTTAGAAGTAAATAATTTAGAAGAAAAATATATAGATGAAATAAAAAAATTAGAAAATTCTGATGAAGTTAAATATAGTGAAAATGTCTTAGAAGTTAAATATAAAAAGGGTAAAAATAATTTAGTAGAACTTATGGAATATTTAAAAACTAATAATATTAAGTATGACAAAATATATTCAGAAAGGCCAAGCTTAAATGATGTTTTCTTAGAACTTACTGGAAAGGAGCTTAGAGACTAATGTTTATTCATAATTTTAAATATACATTAAAAGTTCTTTTTAAAAGTAAAGCATTAATATTTTGGACTTTTGCTTTTCCATTAATTCTTCGGTACATTTTTTAATATGGCATTTTCAGATATTGAAAATAATGAAAAGTTAGAAATTATAGATATAGCAATAGTAAATGATGAAACATTTAAGTCTAATGTAGCCTTTTCTAAAGGATTTAAAGAGCTTGGAAATGAAAAAAATGATAGTAGATTATTTGATATAAAATATGTAGAAAAGGAAATAGAAGCTAAAGATTTACTAGAAGATGACAAAATTACAGGATATTTATTAATAAATGAAAATGAGCCTAAAGTAGTAATTTCTACTAATGGAATAAATGAAACAATTTTTAAATATGTTGTAGAAGAAATGTCACAAATTGATGATATTATACAAAACACACAAGATTATAAATCAGCTTTAGAAATGTTAAAAAATAATACGAACATAAATAATATATCAAATTCTAATTTAAGTTATACAATGATAGAATTTTATACATTAATTGCAATGGCTTGTTTATATGGTGGAATTCTTGGAATGTTTAGTATAAATCAAACTTTACCTAATATGACAAGTAATGGAAAAAGAGTCGCAGTATCTCCAACTAGTAAAAGGAAATTAGTATTAAGTAGTGTTTTAGCTGGATATATAACTCAAATTGTAGGACTAGCAATTTTATTTACATATACAATATTTGTTCTTAAAGTTGATTATGGAAATAATTTATTAGCTGTTATAGGATTAGCGTTAGTTGGAGCTTTAGCGGGACTTACTTTGGGAATAATGGTTGCAACTGTTTTTAAGTCAAATGAGAATACCAAAACAGGTGTAATTTTAGCTATTACTATGCTTGGATGTTTTTTATCAGGTATGATGGGAATTACAATGAAATATATTATAGACAAAAATATTTCTATAGTAAATAAAATAAATCCTGTGGCTATGATAACAGATGGATTTTATTCATTATATTATTATGATACTCTAGATAGATATTTCTTTAATGTATACAGTTTATTAATATTTTCCTTCATAATGATTTTAATAGCATTTAGAAGTTTAAGGAGGCAAACATATGACAGTATTTAAAGCATTTTTAAAGGTACTAAATAAAAATAAATTTGTAATCATTTTATATACTGTGATTTTAGTATTTTTTGGTGCATTTAATATGAAAACAAGTGATAATACTACAAATTTTGTTGCAACTAAACCAGATATATTAATTATAAATAAAGATGAAAATGAAGGTATTACTAAAAATTTAGTTAATTATATAGAAAAAAATAGTAATATAATAAAAATTGAAGATGAGGAAGAAGATATAAATGATGCACTTTTTTATAGAGAAGTAAATTATGTTATATATATTCCAGAAAATTATAGACAAGATTTTTTAGCAGGAAAAAATCCACGGTATTAATATAAAAAGTACAGGAGATTATCAGGCTTCGCTTGCAGAAATGCTACTTAATAGATATTTAAATATTTCTAAAATATATAGTAAAACTAATTTAGAAGAAGATGAACTTATAAAAAAAATAAATGATACAATTGAAAAACAAACAAAAATTGAAGTTACCTCTAAGCTTGATACAGATAGTTTAAGTAAAGCTACATTTTATTATAATTTTGTAACTTATAGTATGCTTGCTCGGAAGTGTTTATATTATATGTTTAATTTTATCTAGTTTTAGAGAAGTAAAGATTAGAAAAAGAACTATTATTAGTAGTATGAATTATAAAGAATATAATAGAAAATTATTATTATCTAATAGTTTATTTGCAATTGTATTATGGTTTATTTATGTAGTACTTAGTTTTATATTAGTAGGAGATGTAATGTTTACTAAGAATGGAATTATGTATATTGTTAATTCGTTTATATTTAGTATATGTTCTCTTACAATAGCATTTTTAATAGGAAGTGTAGTGTTAAATAAAAATGCTATAAATGGAATTGTAAATGTAGTTGCACTTCGGTTCAAGTTTCCTTTGTGGTGCATTTGTTCCAATAGAATTTTTACCAAAATCAGTATTAAATTTAGCTCATATTTTACCACCATATTGGTACATACAAAATAATGAAAAAATAAAATTGTTGGAAGAAGTTAATTTTGAAACTTTAAAACCATTAATATTCAATATGTTTATAATGATAGGATTTTCAATATTTTTTGTAATTCTTAGTCATTTGATAACTAAGAAAAGACAAAAAATAGCATAGAATTAAAGGAGGAACTAGAAAATGTATAATGAATTAGGAATAAGTAAAAGGGTTTATGAAACAGCAGAAAAAGTAGAAAAGGAACTAGAGGAAATCTTTAAGAAAATAGATGATAATTGTATGAAATCAAGTATGAAGGTTTTAAAAGCATTTAAAGATAATAATGTATCAACATCAGACTTTTTTGAAGTTACAGGGTATGGATATACAGATATGGGAAGAGAGAAATTAGAGAAAATTTATAGTCAGATTTTTGGAGCAGAAGATGCATTAGTTAGACCTCAAATAATGTCTGGAACTCATGCTTTAGGAATAACTTTATTTGGACTTTTAAAATATGGAGATACTATGATTAGTATTTCAGGAGAGCCATATGACACTTTAAAAAGTGTTATAGGATTAGTTGGAGATAGTAGTAATTCTTTAATAAAATGTGGAATTAAATATGAGCAAATAGAATTAATAAACAATGATTTTGATTATGAGAAAATAGCTGAAAGAGTAAAAAATGGAAATGTAAAGTTAATTGAAATTCAACGTTCAAGAGGATATTCTCAAAGAAAAAGTTTAACTATATCTAAAATTGAGAAGGTAATAAAAACAATTAAAGATATAGATAAAAATGTAATAGTTATGGTTGATAATTGCTATGGGGAATTTGTCGAGGATAAGGAACCAACACAAGTACGGAGCAGATATTTTTATAAGTTCATTAATGAAAAATTTAGGAGCAGGAATTGCAACTTCAGGGGGATATGTAGTAGGAAGAAAAGATTTAGTTAATTCAGTAGCAGAGAGACTTACAGTACCTTGTGTTGGAAAGGATTTAGGTGCTAATTTTAACCAATTACTTTCATATTATAAGGGGTTATATATGGCACCATCAGCTGTACGTATGACATTAAAAACAATGATATTTGCAAGTAAAATGTTAGAAGAGTTTGGATTCAGTAGTATTAGTCCAAGATATAATGAAGAAAGAACAGACATAATTCAAACTATGGATTTATTATCAGAAGAAAAACTTGTGAAGTTTTGCCAAGGTATTCAAAAAGGTTCACCAATTGAAAGCTATGTTACACCAGTACCAGATGATATGCCAGGATATTCACATAAAGAAATTATGGCAGGTGGAACATTTACTCCAGGAGCAACTATTGAACTTAGTTGTGATGGACCAATTTGTGAGCCATATACAGCATATATGCAAGGTGGTCTTACATATGAATATGGAAAATTAGGAATAATGATTGCCATAGAAAATATGCTTGATTAGGAGAAAATCTATGTATTATGTTTATATGATACGTTGTATAGATAATTCAATTTATACAGGAATAACATCAGATTTAAAGCGTAGAACAAAGGAACATTTTGAAAAGACACGGAAAATGTGCAAAATATACTATGCATCATACAGCAAGTAAGATAGAAAAAGTTTGGAAAACAGTAAATAGAGTATTAGCATCAAAATTGGAATATCGTATAAAACATTTAAATAAAAAACAAAAAGAGAGTCTTGTAAAAAATGAGATTAATATTGGTGAGATTTTTAGTAATGATATAAATGGGAAGTTATATGAAGATATAACTATTTATATGGAAAACAAAAAATATTTTGTTGTTTAAATTATAAACACTTAATTTCTAAAAAGATTTTAAGTGTTTTTTTCTAAAAAAGATATAAGATTTCCTTAAAATCTCTTGACAATTTGCTAAAAATAGTGTAAAGTATATTAGCATTACAAATTAAAGGAGTGGTCTAATTAATGGATAATAAAGTAAAAATTAGTATTTTACTTGAAACATATGGAAAATTATTAACCCAGAAGCAGTTTTCATTATTAGATGACTACTACAATAATGATTTATCTTTATCAGAGATAGCAGAAAATGAAGAAATTACAAGACAGGCTGTTAGAGATAATCTGAAGAAAGGGGAAAATAAACTTTTCGAATATGAGAAAAAGTTAGGTATTATGAAAAAGACAGTTGAAAGTCAAGAAAAAATAGCTGAGGTTTTGTCTGAAATTACTACAATAGAAACTAAAATGACAGATAAAGAAATAGCAGAAGTTCTTGAGGATGTTAAAAATAAGTTAAGTGTTTTAATTTAAAAACTGGAGGTAAAAAAATGGCTTTTGAAGGATTGTCAAGTAGATTACAAGAGATAACAAGAAAATTAAAAGGAAAAGCACGTATAAATGAAAGTGATTTAAAAGAAGTTTTAAGAGAAGTTAAACTTGCACTTTTAGAAGCTGATGTTAACTATAAAATAGTAAAAGATTTTGTAAAAGTAATAGAGGAAAAAGCTCTTGGTCAAGATGTTTTAAAATCTCTTACTCCAGGTCAACAGGTAATTAAAATAGTTAGAGATGAGCTTACGAGTCTTCTTCGGTGGAGAAGAAAGTAAAATTAATTTTACACCAAACCCACCAACAGTAATTATGTTAGTAGGTTTACAAGGTTCTGGTAAAACAACAACAGCAGTTAAAATTGCAAATAGTATTAGAAAACAAGGTAAAAAACCATTACTTGTTGCTTGTGATGTATATAGACCAGCAGCTATTAAACAATTACAAGTGGTAGGAAAGCAATTAGATATTCCGGTATATGCAAATGAGACTACAAAAGATGTAAATCTTATTGCAAAACAGGCAATGAATGTTGCAATATCAAAATTAAATGATGTTGTAATAATAGATACTGCAGGACGTTTGCAAATTGATGAAGCACTTATGACAGAACTTAAAGATTTAAAGAAAAATGTAAAACCACATGAAATTATGCTTGTAGTGGATTCAATGACGGGTCAAGATGCTGTAAATATTGCAGATACATTTAATAAAGAACTTGGAATTGATGGGATAGTACTTACTAAGCTTGATGGAGATACAAGAGGTGGTGCAGCATTATCAGTAAAAAGTATAACTGGTAGACCTATAAAATTTATAGGAACAGGTGAAAAGTTAAATGATTTTGAAGAATTTTATCCAGATAGAATGGCATCAAGAATTTTAGGAATGGGTGATATTCTTTCAATTATAGATAAAGCTGAAGAAACATTTGATTTAGAACAGGCTGAAGCTTTAGAAAAAAAATTAAGAAAGCAGAAGTTTGATTTAGATGATTATTTAGCTCAATTAAGACAAATGAAAAAAATGGGTTCGTTTTCTTCAATATTAAAAATGATACCTGGAATTGGTAGTAAATTAAAAGATATTAATATTGATGATAAAGAATTTATTAAAATAGAAGCAATGATTTGTTCAATGACAAAAGCAGAACGTAGAAATCCAAATATTTTGAATGGAAGTAGACGTTTAAGAATTGCTAAAGGAAGTGGAACAACTGTGCCAGATATTAATAAATTTATGAAATCATTTGAAATGACTCAAAAAATGATGAAAGAAATGACATCAGGAAAGAAAATGAACAAAATGTTAAAAGGTATGAACTTAGATGGAATTGATATGTCTAAGTTTGATGACCTTAAGTAAAAGTATATTATAAAATTATAACTTTTTATGTTTTAATTTTAAAAATATAAATAAATAGGCTAAAAGCTTAAATTTTTCAGGAGGTGAAATTAATGGTAAAAATTAGATTACAAAGACAAGGAAAGAAAAAAGCACCTTTCTATCATATAGTAGTTGCTGATTCTAGAAGCCCAAGAGATGGAAGAATAGTTGAAAAAATTGGAACTTATGATCCAATGACAGAACCAGCTACAATTAATCTTGATAAAGAGAAAGTAGAAAGCTGGATAAAAAATGGTGCAAAACCAACAGATTCTGTTAAACAACTAATAGAAAAAGCTTTAGGAAAAAAATAATTCATAAAAACAGAACTTAAGAAAGGATTAAATGTTTATGAAAGAGATACTAGAAGTAATAATTAAAAATTTGGTAGATGATAAAGAACAAGTATCTATTACTGAAAACACAAATGCCAAATCTGTTTGTTATGAAGTTAAAGTTGCTAAAGATGATATGGGAAAAGTAATTGGTAAACAAGGTAGAATGGCTAAGTCAATAAGAAATGTAATCAAAGCTATAGCTATTCGTGAACATAAAAAAGTTACTATTGAATTTTTAGATTAGGAAAAAAAGTATGGAAAATGTTTTAGAAATAGGGCAAATAGTTAATACTAGAGGTTTAAGAGGTGAAGTAAAACTAAATTCTTTTTCAGAAGATAGTCATAGATTTGAAAAATTATCTACAATTTTGGTAAAGAATAAAAATGAATTTATAGAATATGAGATTGAAAAAGTTACATATTCTAAGCATCAAGTAGTTCTTAAATTAAAAGGAATAGATCATATAAATTATGCAGAAAAACTTAAGGGGTTATATGTATATGTTAGAAGAGAAGTTTTAGGAAAGCTTCCAAAAGGTGTATATTATATTGCAGATTTAATAGGTCTTGATGTTTATACTGAAACAGGAGAATATCTTGGAAAAGTAGATGATATTTTTGGAGTACCAAAAAGTAATGATGTTTATGTTGTGAGAAATGATTTAGGTCAACTTAAATATTTACCTAGTATACCAGAAGTTCTAAAAGAAATAGATATAAAAAATAAAAAGATAATAGTAAATTTAATTAAGGGACTTTAAGTTTATGAAATTTGATATTTTAACACTTTTTCCAGAAATGTTTGAACCAATAAAGCAAAGTATTATTGGTAGAGCTACAAGTAAAAATATAATAGAAATTAATTTAGTAAATATTAGAGATTTTTCAAAGAATAAACATAAAAAAGTAGATGACACTCCATATGGTGGAGGAGCTCGGTATGCTAATTAAACCAGATGTAGTTTGGGATAGTTTTAATTCAGTAAAGTCAGATGTTGCTAAAGTAATTTATTTATCTCCACAAGGCAAAAATTTATCACAAGGTAAAGTGGAGGAATTAGCTAAGGAAGAACATTTAATTTTGTTATGTGGTCATTATGAAGGAATAGATCAAAGGGTTATAGATAAAATAAATCCAGAAGAAATTTCTATTGGTGATTATATATTAACAGGAGGAGAACTTCCAGCAATGATACTTATAGACAGTGTTTCAAGATATGTCGATGGAGTGCTAAAAAAAGGTTCTAAATTAGATGAATCATTTTCAAATGGTCTTTTAGAATATCCACAATATACTAAACCAGAAGAATTTGAAGGTATGAAGGTTCCAGAAATATTACTTTCAGGGCATCATAAGAATATTGATAAGTGGAGAAGAAGAGAAGCTATTAAAAATACATACTATAAAAGAAAAGAACTTTTAGAAAATGTGAATTTAAGTGAGGAAGAAAAAGAATTTTTAGAAAGTTTAAAAAATTAATTATATTTATATAAAACAATTTAGAACGAGTAATGCAAGGAAAATGAATTTAAAAATGAAGGCGCATACGTTGGTATGTAACTGAAATTTTTAATGAAATTTGACATAGCAGTACGAAGTTATTAATTGTTTTAGAGAGGAAAGGAGAGAAAAATGGATATCATAAAATCAATCGAACATGAACAATTAAAAAATAAAATACCAGAATTAAAAATTGGTGATACTGTAAGAGTTCATGTTAGAATTAAAGAAGGAAACAAAGAAAGAATCCAAGTTTTCGAAGGTATTATTATTAAAAAACAAGGTGGCGGACTTAACGCTACATTTACAGTAAGAAGAATTTCATATGGTGTAGGAGTTGAAAAAACATTCTTAGTTCATTCACCATTAGTTGAAAAAGTTGAAGTAACAAGAGTGGGTAAAGCAAGAAGAGCTAAATTATATTATTTAAGAGATAGAGTAGGTAAAGCTGCTAAAACTAAAGAAAAAATTGGTGCTAGAATTGAAACTAGAGAAATAGTTGTAAAAGAAGAATTAGTACCAGGAGAAACAGAAGTGGCTGAATCAGCAGAAAATACTGAAGTAGTAGAGGCAGTTGCTGAACCAGTAGTAGAAACAACTGTAGAAACTCCAGTAGCAGAAGAAGTAAAAACTGAAGTTAAGGAAGAAGTAAAAGAAGAAAAAACAGAAGAAACTAAAACTGAAGAATAATAAAATTTATAAAAAATATATTGACAGAAAATATATTTTAAGTTATAATCTATACTTGTCAAGGGTAAGTATGGATTATATGCAGGTGTAGTTCAATGGTAGAATTCCAGCCTTCCAAGCTGGCTATGCGGGTTCGATTCCCGCTACCTGCTCCATTAGAGAAGTCATTGTATTAGAAAAAGGTCTAGTAGGATGGCTTTTTTGTTGTACTTTTTAATGAAAAATATGGACAATTTTAAGTGAATTTAGTATAATGTAAAAATATAAAAATTTTAAAAAATATACAACGCATTTGCGAAAGGAGAGACAGAAAATATGAGAAGTTTTTTAGAAACTCTAAAAAAACAAAATGTTCGGGTAACTATTAATTATTCTAATGGAGATATGGCAAAAGGGTACATAAAGGATTTTGACAGAATGGGATTTGTTTATACGATTGGAATGATAGATGTATGTTCTTGCAATACCCCATACTTTGTCCCATGGGTAGCGATAAAGAATATTACAACATAGACTACGATATAATTTTGTGCCTCATTCGAAAGAGTGAGGCTTTCTCAATTTTTAGATAAAATAATATAATATGCAGTTTAGAACTATTGAAAACAATAGTTCTAAACTGCTATAAAAATATTTACTACAGTTAAAAAGAGAAAGAGTTATCTTTTCCTTTAAATTGGCTAAATGTTCCAAGCCTTTCAGCAAATTTTCGAACTTTTTTCTCTTTAAGCTCTAATTCTGTATGAACAATAATGTTTTTTCCTTCAATGCTGATTTTTACAATTTTTTAGAAAAAACATAAATTTACATAAAAAAATTATACAACTTAGATACATTTTTGGTGTATAATAACTTTAGGAGAGATAGGATGAATAGAATTTTGATAGTTGAAGATGAGATTGCGATTAGCGATTTAATAAAAATTGAATTAGAGTTACGAGGCTATAAATGTGAAATTGCAAATGATGGGGAAATGGGAGCAGATATTTTAGAAGCTCATAATTTTGATTTGATATTATTAGATGTAATGCTTCCCAAAATTGATGGTTATGAGCTTTTAGAATATATTAAACAAATATCAGAAACACCAATAATTTTTATAACAGCTAAAAGTCAAATGTCTGAAAAGATAAAAGGTTTGAATAAAGGTGCAGATGATTATATAACAAAACCATTTGAAATATGTGAATTGGTTGCTAGGATTGAAGCAGTGCTTAGAAGATATAATAAAGTGAATGATATTAAAGTTATAGATGATGTTAAAGTAAATATTATTTCTAGAACTGTTACTAAAGAAGAACAAAATATTTATTTGACTCCCAAAGAATTTGACTTGCTTGTTTTATTAATTCAAAATAAAAATTTTGCTTTATACAGAGAAACTATTTTTGAAAAAGTATGGGGAGAAGAATTAGAATTTGAGACAAGAACTTTAGATTTGCATATTCAAAGATTAAGAAAAAAGCTCGGTTGGAAGGACAAAATAAAAACTGTATATAAAATTGGATATAAGTTAGAGGTATAAAATGAAATTTGGGAGAAAACTTATTTTGTTTATGATAACTTCTATATCTATAATACAAGCATTTAGTAGGTATTATATAGTAAAAAGTAATTTTTTATATTCAATAGAAAATATTATTAAACAAAATGATAGCCAATATATTTTAGAAAGATATATGTTAGAAAGTGATATTGTAAAAAGCATTCAGCTTGGAGATGAAATAACAGATGATAATATAAAAGAACATTTAAAAAATTTGTGTTCATATATGGAAAAAAATTCTGGATTAATAGCTGTATTTACAGAAAAATATGAGAAAATTTGCTCTAATATAAATAATATAGATAAATTGGATGTAAAATCAATAACTAGTGTAGATACAAAAAATTATATTTTGAAAGAAATTGATAATAAGCATTATATGTTTTTTTCTACAAGTTTGTCTATAAATAATAAAATAATTTATATAATAAATGCTTATGATATAGATTCAATATATGAAGAAAAAGACAGACAAATGGCTGAAATATTGTTTACAGATATTATAATTTTAATAATATCTACAATTATAATTTCTGTATTTTCTATTTTTTTTACTAAACCAATAGATAGTTTAAATAGAACTACTAAAAAAATTGCTTCTGGTAAATTTAATGAAAGAGTTAATATAAAAAGTAAAGATGAAATAGGTGAGCTTGCAAATAGTTTTAATATAATGGCAGATCAAATAGAACATAAAATAAATGAGTTAAATTTGCAGGTTAAGCAAAAAAATGATTTTTTAAATCGGTTTTACACATGAACTAAAAACACCAATGACTGCAATAGTTGGATATTCTGATTTATTAAGATTAAAAAAATGTGATGAAGAATTAACTAAAAAGGCATTAAATTATATTTATTCTGAAGCTAAAAGATTGGAAGCATTATCTTTTAAACTTATGATGCTTATGTCGTTAAATAATGAAAAAATTGAAATTTCTAAAATAAATGTAAAAGAGTTTATACAAAAAATAGTAAGATTAGAAGACTTTTTGTTAAATGAGAATAAAATAGAGTTAGATGTTGAAAATGCTATTATAATAGGCGATAGTGATTTGTTAGAAGTTGTAATAAGAAATTTGATTGAAAATTCAAATAAATCAGAGCCTAAAGATAATATAATTTTAATAAAAGGAGAAAATTTTAATCGGAAAATATAAAATATCTGTTATAGATAAAGGAAAGGGGATACCTAAAGAACATATTCAAAGAGTAGTTGAAGATTTTTATATGGTTGATAAATCGAGAAGTAAAGAAAATAATGGAAGTGGAATAGGTTTGTCTCTAGTAAAGAAAATTTTGAATTTTCATAATTCAGATATTAATATAGAAAGTATAGAAAATATTGGTACAACTGCATGGTTTGAAATTAAAAAGGAGGAAGAAAATGAATAAACTAAAAGGTTTAATAATATATGTTTTAGCTTTTTTTGTTATTTTTGCTTCTTTTAAAATACCAGAAATATTATTTAATATAAAAACTTCTAATATAGAAATGGCAATATATGAAAAAGAAAAATTTAAAAATGCAATTGATGTTGAAGCAGAAAAAATTTATTTAGTTAAAGCAATTCACGATATAGAAAGTGAAGAAAGTATAATTCAGATAAGTTCTAGTGAGGTAACAGGTAAATATATTTTGGTTGAAGGTCAAGGAGAGACAGCAGAAGGTCTTAATAAAGCATATAAAGAATTATTGAAATTGCAAGAATATAGTATAGTAAAAGGTGTTGAAGAAAATGATAAGTATAATTGTGTATATGGTATAGCATATAGGACTTATAGGAAAGGAAACAAAGAATATTGGGTAAATGGAACATGGATAAACTATGAGGATAAAAAATATGATTTTGGAGTTGAAGTAAAAACAGGTAAGATACTTGATATTACTATTTCTAAAGATATTTTAAATAATCAAATAAGTAAAGAAGAATTAATGAAAAACTATGTAAAATATTTAGATTTATATATTATTGATGATTGGAGATTTGAAAATAATATATTAAAATCTGAAAAAGCAAAACTATATGTAAGTTTGCTAGAAAGTGAAGAGAAGTATATCTTAGGTATACGTACATTAACAGATAATTTAATTAAATAGATACAACTTTGATACAACTCAAATACAAGTTTGATACATGCAAATAGTATTTTAAGAGAAACTTAAGATTATGTTAATGAAATATTAAAAAATAATAAACATAATCTTAATATAATCTTAAATGAAAGGTTAGGTGTAAAGGTTATGGAGTTTGTATCAAATGAAGGAAAGAAGATTGAAATAGAAGTTGGAAATAATATTTATTTAAGATATGCTATAAAAACGAAGTTTGTAACAGTAGAGGATGATTATTTGGAAATAATTAAGAAATATGTTTCTGATATTTATAAGGAAGGAGATATAATTTCTATTAGTGAGAAGATTATTGCCATTTGTCAAAATAGAATTGTAAGAAGGGAAGAGATAAAAATAGGATTTTGGGCTAAATTTTTATCAAAATTTGCTTGCAGAAAAAATAGAGGAGGATATGGAGTAGGAATGGAAATAAATATGCAATATGCTATAAATAAGGTAGGATTATTTAGAGTGCTAATAGCAAGTATTGCAAGTGGAATTACAAAGTTATTTGGAATAAAAGGTGTTTTTTATAAAATAGTTGGAAGAGAAGTAAGTGGGTTAGATGGGTTTTATGATGGTGCTTGGAATGAGTATAAAGATATTGGGATAGAGATTCCAGAAAATCCTAAAGGTGTTTGTAATACTATAAAAAATGAACTTGGAATGAGTGCTATGATAGTTGATGCAAATGATTTTGGACAAGTAATACTTGGAAAGTCTGATGATATAGAATTAGAAGATGATGTATTGAAACAGATTATAAGAGACAATCCGGCAGGTCAAGGAAAACAAACAACCCCAATTATTCTTATTAGAAAAAAATAAGTTAAAAATTTGATAAAATATATTGACATACAAAATAAATTAAGTTATAATCTATACTTGTAAAGAGTAAGTATAGATTATATGCAGGTGTAGTTCAATGGTAGAATTCCAGCCTTCCAAGCTGGCTATGCGGGTTCGATTCCCGCTACCTGCTCCAACGACGTTTCTGTTCGAACTTTATAGGACAGATAGATATGAAAATCAATCAGTAAAATGGTTGATTTTTTATTTTGGAAAAGAAAGGGGACGGTTCTCTTTTCCTTTTTATAATTTTATGATATAATATAAAATTATAAAGGAGGAATCTAATATATGAGTAAACAAGAAATGCTAATTCGGTGGGTTGATACCAAAAGATTAATTATTGATCCACTAAGAAAGGAAGACAAGAATTTTTTTCTGGAACTAGTAGAAGATTATGTTGTAAAAAGGTATTTTTCATATGGAGAAAACAAATCTGAATGTGAAAATTTTTTTGAAGACAATATCTTAAGAAATGAAGATCCCAGAAGGTTATATCTGGTTATTCGAAAAAAGAATGATTATTGTCCAATTGGAATGATTAATGCATTTTATTATTCCAATAATGTTTGGATATTAGAAATTGCTATACTTGATCAGTTTAGGCGGAATCATTATGCAGAAGAAGTAATTTCATTTGCAATCGAACATTCAGAAGAGCTTTTAAGAACCTTTTGTGAATATCAAAAAGGTTCAGCTTCAGAATTTATGCTTGAAATTGCATATGATAACGAAGCTTCAAGGAATCTTTTTAAAAAAGTGGCGAGGATGCATAATAAGTATTTTGAGATTGGCAAGACTTGTTATATTAAACTATAGCCTGAAAGCTAAAAATAAATGAAGGAAAAAAGGACCGTCCCTTTTTCCTTCATTTTCCTATTTGTAATAAGAAATCATATCATATAAACATTTTGCAATTGCATTAGCTCCATATTTATTTAATAAAGTAGAGTTTGAATATTCCATAGAAAGTACACAGGTTTGTTCACCTTGATAAAATACCCAAACGTTTCCATTATCTTCATATGCCCAAGCTGGATGTTCATCTGTTCCAATAGAAAAACCATTTGGGAAACGTCTTTGAGCTCTTTGAAGTGAGTTTTCACTATTTGTAGTTACTGTTGTAGATATTTCTGTATAAAAATTTGTGTAATCTTTTTTTATAGCAATACCTTCATATGAATTTCCATGATCATTTATATATTTTTTTAATTTTGTACCATTTTCGTTACTACCAAATTCATCAAATTCAAAATTTTCTGGTAAATCTAACTTAAAGGTTCTACTGTCATTAGATTTTTTTATTTGAATAGATAATTTATTTCCACCATCTTCAAAAAGAGTTGAATAGTTTAGTGCTTCATTATCTTTTTCAGTATTATCTGGATTAGAAATAGAAGGATTAGGCATTTCTTCTATTGCAGAGTTTTTATAAGAGATAGTTATATTTTTTACAAGTTCATCTGCGATAGTTTCTATACTAGTAGATGAAATTTGTGGACCTGTTTGATATTCTAAAGATAATATAATATTTTCATCAAATTGAATGTATAAACTAACAGCATCTTTTTTGGCAGTATTGTCACGTAATGCATAAGCTTGTAAATCATTTACTTTAAATGAATAAGCATTTTTAAAATTTTCTGTTTCTTTCCAAGCATCAGTAAAAATGTTAAGCTTAATGACAGTATCATTAGGAGTTGGTTCGATATAAGAAGGGGTTTTAGGACTTTCTAAGTAAAAACTACATAATAATTTGTCGTTAGATTTAAGTTTTTCTTCAGAGTTTAATTTTTTTATTGTACCATTTAAAGTTTCTTTATCTTCAATATTTCTAATTAATCCATTTTCTATTTTGTAATTTGAAGGAACTTTGAATTTACAAAGTTCTGTACGACCAGTTTTTTGAAAATAGGATCCAATAGTAAGTTCTACTAAATCTTCTGAATTTGGATATAAAGTAAATTTACCATTTGAGTTAGTAGATCCAGAAATATTTTCAGGATTTGATTTATTGGTAGTAGAACTATTTGATGATGTATTAGATGTTTCTTTTTTAGAAGATGAATTTCTAGTTACAGCAAATAAAAATATGCCACTACCAATAATTATAACTGCTATAATTGTAATTAAAGTTTTTAAATTAATTTTCATTTTTTTATTCTCCTTTGTATATAAATATATTTAATTTTAACATATGTAAATTTAAAGTCAATTAAAAAGAGCACTATTTTTAAATTAGTGCTCATATAGATTATTGTTTTTTGATTTTTGGTTTTGAAACTAATGACGCAATATATCCGAAAGAAGATTGCTGCTGTTATTCCAGCAGCTGCAGCTTTAATTCCACCAATAAAAGCTCCTATAAATCCAGAATCTTTTACTTCAGAAATTACACCTTTAGCAAGTAAGTTTCCAAATCCAGTAAGAGGAACAGTAGCTCCGACATCCAGCAAAATCAATTAGTTTTTGATACCATCCGAAGGCCGTCCGAAGTATAACACCAGTAGTTACAAAGGTAACTAAAATTCTTGCTGGAGTAAGTTTTGTTTTATCTATTAGTATTTGTCCAATTATACAAATAAGTCCACCGAATTATAAAAGCTTTTAATACCATTATCCAGTCCATATATTATAGATTCCTTTCTTTTATTTTTTTACTTCAATACTTATTGCATGAGCAATTCCTGGAATAGATTCTCCTTGTTGAGAACTTGTTGCATTCATTAAAGCACCTGTTGCAATAAGAAGAACTTTATTTAGTTCTTTATCTAATATTTTTTGATAAATATAGCCAGAAAATACACTGGCAATACAACCGCAACCAGAACCACCAGAGTGAGTATCTTGTTTTTCCTTATTGAATATTAATACACCACAATCATCATAATTGCTTTTTATATTAAATCCTTTAGTTTTAGATAAGTCAATAAGAATGTCTTTTCCTATATGGCCTAAGTCTCCTGTAAATATTGCATCATAATAGCTTGGATTTCTGCCAGTATCATTTAAATGAGTTATAAGAGTGTCTAATGCAGCACCTGCCATAGCAGCACCCATATTATTTGCGTCTTTTATTCCCATATCTACAATTTTGCCAGGTGTCAAAGCTGTTATAAATGGTCCATTTCCATTATTTGATAGAATGCTTGCACCAGAAGCTGTAACAGTCCATTGACTTGCAGGAGCACGTTGATTTCCAAGTTCTAGTGGAAATCTAAATTGTTTTTCTGCACTACAAAAGTGGCTTGAACTTGCACATACTACATTAGTAGCAAATCCACCATCAATACTCATGGCACCTAAAATATTAGATTCGACAAAAGTAGAACAAGCACCAAATACTCCGAAGAATGGAATATTTAATTCCCTTAACCCAAAGCTAGAAGATATACATTGATTTATTAAATCTCCAGCAAAACAGAAGTCGAAATCTTTTGATGCAATTCCAGATTTGTTTATAGCTAAATTGACAGTTTCTTTAACAAATTTACTTTCAGCTTTTTCCCAAGTTTCTTCACCCCAAAATTCATCATCTAAGCATTTATCAAAATATTTATTTAAAGGACCTTGCTTTTCTTTTGGACCAACAATAGATGCAGTATTTAAAATAGCTACTGGATTTTCTAGCATATATGTTCCATTTCCAACTTTTTTCATATTGTTTCCTTCCTTGTTTTTATTTATTATCTTTATATGAAGAATAGTGAAATTAATCCTACAATAACACTTGTAGAAATTCCATATACTAATACAGGTCCTGCAACTGTAAACATTTTTGCGCCTACCCCCATAACATATCCTTCAGATTTATATTCCATTGCTGGAGATACTATTGAATTTGCAAATCCTGTAATAGGAACTAAAGAACCGGGCACCTGCAAACTTACCTATTTTATTGAAACAATTTAAAGCAGTTAAAAAGCTACTAAAGAATATTAATGTTACAGAAACTATTGTATAGCATGTTGCTTCATCAATTCCACGTGTTTTGCATATTTCAAAAATAATTTGTCCTATTGCACAAATTAATCCACCAACCCAAAATGCATTAAAACAATTTTTTAGTATAGGTGAGTTAGGTGTTTTTTCATCAACATATTTTTGATATGCTACTTGACTTTCAAGTGGATTATCTTTCATTACTTAAAATTCCTTCCTTTATATAATATAAAATTTATTCATCTAAGTCAGATTCATTTGATTCTTGACATGTAGATTTTAAGTTTTTATCAATTTCAAATTCTAAATCTAAATCAACAAAATATTCTACAATTTTATCATTTTGAATATTGGCACGTTGTTCTAATACTACTACAGAAGAAAGATTACAAATAGTATCACTTGCTTCTGCTATAGTTTTTACTATAGCATCCTTCCATGAAATATTAGAAGTACCTGTTATTTTTATATGTTTTTTTGAACTCATAATTTTATTTCCTCCATCCTGACACTATAAAAGTGTCAAAAAATATATTTTTTTGAAAAAATTTATTAATATTTTTTGCGTTTTTTCATAAAATATTCATATAATTTCAAAAAAAAATTAATAAATAATTCAATTTAACAAAAAGATTACAAGTAAATTACACTTTTGTAAACTGTATTGACTAAGATTAAGATTAAGTATAAATTATTAATGTACAAAAGAGTAATATTTGCACAATATTTTGGAATAATAAGAAAAAATATTAAACTTGAGGAGAGTAAAAAGCCGTGCCAAAGTGTTTAGGAATTTATATTGAAGATGATGTAATTAAATATGCAAAAGTCGACAAAAATAAAGATATTTTGAAAGTAGATGCATCAAATGTTGTCTTTTATGAAAGAGGAAATGTATCTCAAACTATAGAAAAAATAATTAGGGAAACATTTAGTACTAAAGATACAATTAGTATAAATATTTCAAATGAATTATACAACTATTTTGATGTTTTTGCTGCATTAAAACAGTCTGATAAAAATAAGTCTGTTGATTTAGATTTTGAGTTATTGTGTAGTGAAAAAGGGTATAATAAAGATTCTTTAGAAAGTAGATATTTATATACAAATAGTAAAGAAAACAGTGATAAAATGAGGGTTATTCATATTGCTGCTAATAAAGAAGGAATTCATAAAAGATTACAAGAATTTACAGGTTCAAAAGTAGTTTCTGCTACACCTATAACAACAAGTATATTTAATCTTTTAGAATTAGGACCTAAAGAAGAAAATGTTGTTATAGTTAATATTGAAAAAGATACAAAAGTAACTACTATTATAGGAGGAGAAGTTTATAATATTGATATTATTCCAGAAGGAATGGGTCAAATTTTAGATAATATAAATAAAATAGAAAATTCAATGCAAAAATCTTATGAATGTTGTAAGAATACTACAATATATACTCAAGAAACTCAAGAATTGCAAATGGATGGAAATGAACATTTAGAAGATATAATGCCTGTTTTATATAAAATAGTATCAGAAGTTAGAAAAATTTCTGAAGCAACTATTGGACAAATTTCAAAAGTTTATATAACAGGTCTAGGAACAGCTATTAATAATGTTGATTTATATTTTCAAGAGTATATACCTAATTCTAAATGTGAATTATTAAAACCGTTTTTTTTAGAAAATGCTTCAATAAAAATACCAATTAAAGATTATATAGAAGTTAATTCAGCTATTAGCTTGGCTTTAGAAGGATTAGCTTATGGTAAAAAAGAATTAAATTTTAAAGGTAAAAAAGGTGGTTCAGGATTAAATAAAGAAATAAATGCTGATTCTGTAAAAGGATTTTTTAAAGCTTTAGTAGATCCAAGAAAGCAATTAGAGCCATTTGATAAAACAATGCTTAGATTTATTTGCTGTATATGTGTTGGAATAATAGGGTATTCGGCTTTTTCTACTACTCTTATAAATCAAATAGATGAAAAAAGAAAAGATATAAAAAATTCTTTAGATACTGTAAATGTACAAATTGATAAAATAGATTCTCAAACAGGAAGTGTAACTGTTGGTGAGACAAACTATAATTCTTTAATAGAAGCACTAACAAAAACAGATGATACAAATGATGTTACTGATAGTAGAATAATTATAGAAAAATATGCAATACCAAATTTATTAAATAGAATAGCTCAAAATATTCCACAACAAGTGAAAGTTACATCTATAAAAAATACTACTGAAACTCATATTGTTATACAAGCAGAAGCAGCTAAATATGAACAATTAGGTTTTTTTAGAGCAGTTCTTAGTACAGAAGGAACATTAAAGAATGTAAAATCTACAAGTGGTTCAAAAAGTGGAGATACTATTACTATTACAATAGAAGGAGATTTACCATGAAAAGAATTTTAATTATTTTATTATTAATACTTTTTGGCTGGTTTGCTTATACAGTAGTAACTACTGGATATGAGAATGAAAAATTAAGCTTAAAAATAGCTGGTTATACAGAGATTCAAGATAATTCAGAACAAATGACTAAGGAACTTGCTGCATATAATAAACGAAATAAAAATGATTATGAAAGTGCTTTATCAAAATTAGATATAGCAATAAAGGGATATAAAGATACCAAAGCAGAATATGAAAGAATATTAGAAGAAATGAATATTTCACAAGAACCTGGTGATAGTGTAGTTCCTCAAAAAGAAATATATAATATAGATTATTTATTTACTAAAATAGGAACATATGCTAAAAAACAAGGTGTTGATCTTAATTTAAAACTTGAAAAGCAATCAGGAGTTGATACTACAACACTTCGGATATGTTACTTGTATATTAAAATTTTCAGTAACTGGCCAATATATTGATATATCAAACTTTATTGATGATTTAGAAGTTGATGATGAATTAGGATTTGAAATTAGAGATTTTAATATGGTTAGTCAGATGGCTGAATTTAATGTATATAATTTGCCATTAAATCCAGAAGTGTTAACAGAAGTACAGCCAGAAGGAAGTTCAAATACTACAACAACAGATTCAAATCAAGTTCAAAATACAGTAAATAATACAACAAGTAATTCTACAACAAATAATACAGCATTAAATATAAATAATACAAATGTTGCTGAACAAGGGTGGTAGAAAGGAGGATTAGAAATGAAAGCTATAATCAAAAATATATTTTTAGTAGGTGCATTAAGCTGTGTAATTCTTATGATTATAGGTATGTTTTTATACGACTATTTACCAAATTCTACAACTGTTACAAAGGCAAATGTATATGAGGCAAGTAGTTCTACAACAAAAGTTTTAGCAGATATAAAACAAGAATCTGAAAACTTGTTTTCAGGAACAGAAGAAGATTCTTCTGGAACTCCAAATCTTTTATTAAAAACATATACAGTTACAAATACAGATTTATCACAATATGCAAAATCTGGAAGTTATGAACATGGAAAATCAGATCCATTTTCAGAAACTCCAAAGCAAGAAGAAACTCCAGATGGAGAAAAACCATCAAATGGACAAGAAGGAAACAATACAACAAATAATAATACTACTGTAAATAAACCAGATGGAACTTTGTACAATAGTACAAATAGAAAATAATAATTTAGGGTATATTTAATTTTAAATATATACAATATTTTAAAAACATAAAAGGAGGAAAAAATTATGTTTAAATCAAACAAAGGTGTTACTTTAGTAGCATTAGTTATCACAATCATCGTGCTATTAATATTAGCAGGTGTTTCAATTTCACTTATAGCAGGACCAAATGGTGTTTTAACAAAATCTAAAAAAGCAGCAAAGGATACTGACATAGCAAATGTAAAAGATGCATTTGAATTAGCTGTTGCAGGTGTTGCAGTAGAATATCAAGACGATTCTATAACAAATTTATCATTAACAGCTGGAAATTATTTCACATATGCACGTATAAAAGCTAACTTAGATGGATATCAAATTTGTTCAGCAACAAGCACAACTGAGGAAACTACAGGAAAATTAGAAGTATCTACAGATGCATCAAGCAAATCAACAATATATCTTTGTAAAAAAGGAGCTACTAGTGGAGCTACAATTTACAAAGTAGAATATTTAATGTCTGATGCTCCAGCTTTTTCAGGAATTGTTGTAACTCCTGTTGAAGAATAATAAAATTAAATTTTAAATTAATTATATAGGCATATACGCTTTTAAAATATGTGTATATGCCTTAAATCATAAAAAAGGATAAAATAAAAGGTGAATATATTATTTTGCATAATGATTTTTATTATGGGTACAGTTTTTGGGAGTTTTTTTACTTTAGCAGTTTATAGAATACCACTTGGTCTTAACATTACATATGAACGTTCATTTTGCCCAAATTGTAATCATAAATTAGGATTTAAAGATTTAATACCAATTTTAAGTTATATGTCTTTACGGAGGAAAATGTAGATATTGCAATAATCACATAAGAATTAGATATTTTCTTCTTGAAATATTATCTGGTATAGTATTTTTACTTGCATATTTATCATTTAATATGAAATTTCCATATTTTGAATTTGATAAAATAATTGCATTTATAGCTTTTGTGATGTTTTATATAAGTATAATTATAATTTCAGGTATTGATAAGGAAAAAAGAACAATAAATAAATCAGTTTTACTTTTTGGTATTTTGACTCAGTTTGCATATATATTATATCTATATATATTAAAAGATTATAATGTGTATAGATATGGAATGTATTTAATAATAATGTGTTTACTATTTATTATAGATATATTTGTAATTAAAAAATCTGGAAAAAGTTTATATATATTACAAATTTTAATGTTTTTGGATTATATATTAATGTATATTTCGTTAAGAAATTTTTTGATTATAATGGTACTTAGTTTTTTATATATGTTTATTTATTATATATATAAGAAAGTAAAATTTAACTTTACAGATAAGCCAGATATTTTAAATGCTCAAGAAGAATTAAAATTTGGAATAGGGTTTTGTATTGGAATTTCAAGTATAATAGTTGTTATAGTAAATAATTTTATTGTATTTTAGTTAACGTGGAGGAAGTATGAAGTTAGATAAGTTATCTAAGAAAGTTCGCGAAAATAAAGGTTTTACTGGAACTGATGTGGCAGCAGCAGTAGCTATTGTAGTTGTTACTATGGCAGTAGTGGCAGGAATTTATATAAATCTTGTAAATAAATCTAAAGATAATTTAAGATATAGTGCAGCTACTCGTATAGCAACTCAAATAATGGAAAATGTTCAAAGATATTGTTATGATGAAGTAGTATATAGAGGAGAAGTAGGACCAGAAATATTAAGAAAAAATTTTTCATATACAAATGGCTCAATTTTTGATGTAAAGGTTCCAAAAGGGTATTCAGCAGAAGTTAAATTATCAGATGCAAAAGAAATTGATATTATAAGAGATGTTACTGTAATTGTTAAATATACAGTAGGTAAAACAGAAAAAAATATAACATTATATACAGTAAAAGAAAAAGAGCTTTTAGAACAAACTAATAAACCTAATATAAATTTAATAAGTGGATATAGAGAAAATAGTAATTCATATTATCCACTAAGAAAGTTAGAAAATGGTAATTATATAATAACTACTACTGGAGATAAGGATTGGTATAATTATGATTCTGGAAAAGCAGCATTAGTACTAAAAACTGATACTGGACATAAAATTGGAGAAGAACTTGGAGTAGCAACATTATTAGCAGGATCAAATAAGGTATTTGCATGGATTCCAAGGTATGGTAAATTATCATCTGAAAATCTTTCAATTGATAATTTATGTTATGCTTATGGAACCACAAATTATGCAATACAATTTGCTTTATCTTCTGATAATAAGTTAATGGGATATTTTATTTCGGGAGTTGGAAGTGGAGAAACATTTAAAATGAACCTATTACGGAGGTGGGTTCGAAGATGGAACATTTAGTGAAAATGATGGATTAGCTGGAGTTTGGTATTCTATAACAGATAGTTCTTTAAATAAAGATGAAATAGTTATAAATGCTTTTAATAAATTAAATTCAATAGTTCGGTTTTAAAAATCTTCCAATTTAGTATGGAAATTTTTTGAAAATCAATGAAATATATTTATTTTAGAATTAATTAGATGTATAATAAAAAAAGAATATATGTACAAAAGAAAGGAGAATAAAGGTATGGCTAAAGCACCAATTGGAGTTGAATTAGTAAAAAGAGGACTAGTTACAGAATCTGATATAAATGAAGCAATTATTTATCAAAAGGAACATCCAAATAAAAAGATAGGTGATATTTTAAATATTTTAAATTTATGTCCACAAAGAGAATTAATAAAAGCAATGGGAGAAATATTAGGTGAAAAGGTTATGATACTTCGTCCAGATGCTATGCAAGTAGATATGACACAATATTTTTCAATGGATATTGCAAAATCATGTAAAGCGGTATTATTTGAGGTAATAGGAGGGAAAGCTAAAGTTTGTTTTTCTGATACAAGTAATAAAAGAGCAATAGAACAAGTAAGGCTTATACTTTTAAATAAAGGTTTAGTTTTAGAAAAATATTTAACATTTGAAACTAATATTGAAAATACATTAGAAGCTTTAGAAGGGAATTCAGGAGATAATATACCAACAGCAACAGGAGATATAACAGGATTAATAGATACTATAATAAAATCAGCAATGGAAAAAAGAGCATCAGATATTCATATAGAACCAGCTGAAAATGTAATAAGGGTTAGATTTAGAATAGATGGTGAATTAGTTACTATTGCTAATCTTGAAAAAGAAAGACAAGCTCAAATAATAGGTAGACTTAAAGCTATTTCTAATATGCATCAAGAAAAACAAGAGTCTCAAGATGGTAGAATTTTAAATTATCCAAATTATAATATTCGTGTTTCTTCACAAAAAAATGTTGATGGAGAAAAATTTTGTTTAAGACTTTTAAAGAAAAATGCAGGTATCCAAAATATATTTGATTTAGGATTTCCAAAAGATGAACAATTATTAAAAGCAAGTTTTGATAAAAGAAATAGTATTACAGTTGTAGCAGCACCTACTGGTGAAGGTAAAACAACAACTTTATACAGTATATTAGATTATTTAAATAGACCAGAAATAAATATTACAACAGTTGAGGATCCAGTAGAAATACGAGTACAAGGAATTAATCAAATTGAAATAGATGCAAAAACAACATTTGCAGATTCATTAAGAACAATATTAAGACAAGACCCAGACATAATATTAGTAGGAGAAATTCGTGATTTAGAAACAGCAGAAATAGCAATGCAAGCAGGTCAAACAGGACATTATGTATTGTCTACAATACATACAATTAATGCAGTAGAAGTTATAACAAGACTTAGAAAAATGGGAATTTCAGACTATGATATATCAAGTACATTAGCTACAGCAGTTTCACAAAGATTAATAAGAAGAGTTTGTCCTCATTGTGCTACTAAAAGAAATTTTACAAAAGAAGAACAAGAAGTTATGCAAAGATTAGCAGAAAAATATAAAGTAGAATTTGATTTTAAAAATAAATTTACATATGATATAAATGGATGTAAAGAATGTAATCATACAGGATATTTAGGAAGAATTGCTGCATTTGAAGTACTTGAGATTACAGAAGATTTAAGAGAACTTATTTCAGAGGGAGCATCAAGCTTAAAAATTAAAGAAAAGGCATTAGAAGGTGGTACATATAAACCATTATTTATAGACGCATTTAATAAAGTTTTAGATGGTGTAGTGACATTAGAAGAAGTAAATAAAAAACTAGTGTTGTTTTAAATAAAAATAATAAATACAAAGGAGAATTGTTATGGTACTTATAGAAAATATAATCGATGAAGCAATATCAAGAGGAGCATCAGATATTCATTTATTAAATGGTTTAAAACCAATACTTAGAATTGCAAGAGATTTGGTTGAAATTTCAGAGATTGATCCAATGGATGAAGGAACTTTATATGAAATATATGACTATATTGTTAGAGGGAATGTAGTAAAAGATGAAATATATAAAAAAGAAAGAAAGTTAGATACTTCATTAGTTTGGAAAGATACAAGACTTAGAGTAAATGTTTCATATTCAATGGACTTTCCAGTTTTTACAATGCGTATAATTAATAATGAATTACCACCATATGAAAAATTAGGATTACCTGAGGTAATAAAAACGATAACATATCAACCACAGGGAGTTATACTTGTTACAGGTAAAACAAACTCTGGTAAAAGTACAACATTAAATGCATTAATAGACGAAATAAATACTAAACAAAATAAAAAGATTTTAACATTAGAAAGTCCAATAGAGTATAAACATACATCAAAAAAATCTATTATAATACAAAAAGAGATAGGACCAGGAAAAGATAGTTTAACATATTCTGATGGTGTAAAAAATGCATTAAGGGAAGATTGTGATATATTAGTTATTCGGAGAAATTCGTGATAAAGTAACTATGGAAGCAGCAATAGATATGGCTGAATCTGGTCACTTAGTAATAGGAACTCTTCATACAAAATCTTGTGCAGAAACTGTAGATAGAATTATAAACTTCTATGAAGTTAGAGATCAAGCTCAAATTAAGAATTTATTATCAACACTTTTAAAAGTAGTAGTTTCACAAAGGCTTTTAAAATCTGCAAAAGGGGATGGATTAGTTTTAGTTCCAGAAATTATGCTTGTTGATAATACTGTTGCAGCTTGTATAAGAAAAGATAAATTTAGTGTTTCTGAGATAGAAGATGCTATACAAGGAGGACATGACAAAGGAAGCTTAGGGTTAATAAATTCTTTAGCGGGTCTTTATGTTGATGGCAAGTTAACATTAGATCAAGTAAAAGCTCAAATAGATGAGAAAAATTATGAAACATTAAATAGAACTATAATGCAATTAAATTTAAAAAGAACTTCAAAGGTTCCAGGTGGGAATAAATAGCAGATAAAAGGAGGAAAAAATGGCAATATTTATATGCAAAGCTTTAACTCCTCAAGGACAAGTAGTTAGGAGTAGAGTTGAAGATTCGTCAAGACTAGCCTGTATAAGAAAGTTAAGAAGGAATGGTTTAACTCCAATTAGTGTTACTCAATCAGTAAAAATTGGTAAAGATAGTAATCAAAGAAAGATACAAACAAGAAGAAATATAAAACCATCAGCAAATTATTCAAGATTATCTAATAAAAGTAAAACTAAAGGTAAAAAAGCAAGTGGTGGATTATTAGAAAAACTTAATCTTGAACAAATGGGAATTGGACCTAAAGTAACAGCTAGAGATATACGTGTTTTCACACAGAATTTCTATTTACTTAAAAAAGCTAATTTTAATAATATACATGCATTAAATACAGTTATTAATACTACTGAAAATCCAAGATTAAGGATTATATTAGAAGATATTTTAGCAGGTGTTGAATCAGGAGAATATATGTATACTACAATGGAGTATTATTCAAATATATTTCCATATATATATATTAATATGATAAAAGTTGGTGAGTTATCAGGTTCTTTAGAGAGATCTTTAGAACAAGCAGTAGATTATTTAGAAAATAGTGATAAATTACGTAAGAGAGTTAAAAAGATTGTACTTCCAAATTTATTTATGTTCATAGGTTTAACTGTTGGTACAATTGTTGCAGTTATTCTTGGAGTACCAATGCTTAAAGGACTATTTGAAGAGATGGGTTCAAAAGAGGAGCTACCAGCAATTACAATGTGGTTATATAATACAACAACATTTTTAAAGACTGTTTGGTATGTTCCATTAGGAATTATTATTGCAGCAATAGTAATATTCTTTTCTTGGCTTAGTACACCAAAAGGAAGATATGATTTTGACTATTTTAAATATTCGATGCCAATATTTGGGAAATTATTGTACTTATTAGATTTTTCAAGATTAATGCAAGGTGTTTTACTAAACTTACAAAATGGTATGAGAATACAAGATGCTTTAGAAGTTAGTAAAAATGTTATAAAGAATACAGTTATGATGTCAATGGTAGAAACGTCAATAAATAATATATTTGTTGGACAATCTTGGATAGACCCATTTGAAGAAGCTCAGCTTCGGAGATGCAATGTGTACAGAGATGCTTAAAATAGGTATGCAAACAGATTTACCTGAAATGATAGAAAAAATGTTAGAATATGTTGAATCTGATATTAATAATACATTAGAGAGAATAGTAAAAGTATTGCCAGAAATTTCTTATCTATTTGTTGGTATAGTTTTAATATTCTTCGTATGTGCAGTATTAGTTCCTTGTGTATCATTATATATGGGTGGATGGCTATTTTCAGCTTACGATGTATAAGAATAAAAAATATAAAACGGCAATAATCAATGCAGATTATGCCGTTTATTAAATTTTATATGATAGATGTTAAAGTATAAATAGAAATGCAAAAATTAAAACATCTTTTTATTTGACAAAATATTAAAATAAAAATATAATATAAAAACTAATATGATAAAAATTTATTAAAAATCAAATGAGGAAATAATGAGAAATACATTAAAATATATTGAGATTACTATAATACTTTTTCTTATAATAATATGTACAGTATTTGTAGTAAAAAAAGAACTTCAAAATGATACTTTTTATAGTATAAAAGTAGGAGAACATTTAGTAAAAAATGGAATTAATAGTTTAGATATAGATACATTGTCTATGCATCAAAATTTGAAATATTGTAATCCACATGTTATTAGTGATATTTTAATTTATATATCATTTTGTATACGGAAATTATCAAGGAGTATATATTTTTACAGTAGTATTTTCAATTTTTCTTGGTTTTTTAATATTTTATATATGTAATAAATTTAGTAAAAATAAATGGATATCTTGCATTATAACTTTATTTTCGATATATTCTATGAGATTATTTTTAGTTGCTAGAGCGCAGTTGTTTAGCTATATTTTATTTGCTTTAGAAATATTATTTATTAGAAATTATATTGAAACTAGTAAAAAGAGATATGGAATACGGACTAGTAATTATAGCAATTATTTTGTGTAATACTCATATGGCAGTATTTCCAATGTATTTTGTGTTTTTTCTGCCATATATTGTAGAGGAAATTCTATCAAAATTTTTTATAAATGATAGGAAAAAATACTTATTAGGAAAAATAGAAATTGAAAGACATGATAAATTAAAGAGTTTATTAATTATTTTTGGTATTTCAGCTTTAGTGGGGGTAATAAATCCATCAGGATTTACTCCATATACATATACAATAAAAACTATGATGGGTAATACTATGCAATATATAAGAGAACATAAACCATTAGATTTGCAATTTTTACTGTATAATAAACAATATATTTATGCTTTTATAATAACTATAATTATAATTATATATCCAAAAATAAAAATAAAAATATGTGATTTATTTTTATTAATAGGACTTATAAGTTTATGCTTTATTAGTGTAAGACAGTTTTCATTATTTATTTTGATTTCTTCAAGTATTTTTGCTATATATTTAACTAAGGTTATAAATTATTTTTTTAAATTAAAAATATTTAAAGGAGAGAATTTTGTATTATTGAAAATAGTTTCAACTATTTTGATTATTTTTATAATTTTAATGATGTCCATTAAATATTTTAATAAACAAAGAAAAGTAGAATATGTAATAGAAAGTAAGTATCCTATAAATGCTTCTTTATGGATAAAAGATAATCTTATTTTAGAAAAATTGAGAATGTATAATAGTTATGAAGATGGTAGTTATTTGATATTTCAAGGAATACCAGATTTTGTTGATAGTAGATGCGACTTATTTACATATCAATTTAATAAAAATTTAGAAAAAGAAAATGATATATTTACAGATTCTATGAGTATAAATAATAATGAACAAAATTATAAGAAAATTTTTAAAAAATATAATATAAATGCTTGTTTAATAAATAAGAGTTATAGTACAATAGAAATGTTAAAAAATGACAGTAATTTTAAAAATGTATATGAAGATGATTATTATATTATATACATAAGAAAAGATTTTGAAGGATATAGGTTGAAATAATGATAAAATTATTAATGGGTTTATTATGGTTTCTAATTATTCCAGAGATTATAGGTCTAGGAATATTGTGTTTTAGTAGAAAAGAAAATAAAAATATGATGTTTGCATTAGTATTAGGATATATGTTTAGTTTTATGATTTTTGAAATTTTGGCAATACCTATGACATTTCTAAAATGCAGATTTACAACTTTAGCATATATGTGGATTTTTTTTATGATAATGTTAACATTAATATTTGCATTATTAATAAAACGTAATATAAAAGAAATTATTAAATATAATTTAGGTAAATTAAAAAAATTACCAATATTATTCACAATTTTAGTACTATTATTAGTGGAAGTTCAAGCTTTTGTAGGATTTGAATATATGCATGAAGACTATGATGATTCAAATTTTTTGGCTAAAGCTACAATTGCACGTGATACTAATACTTTATATAAGTATGATGATATAGGAAGGGAGTATGAGAGTGTACCTACTAGACAGGTTTTTTCACCATTTCCTTTTTATACAGCTACAATTTCATTAGTAATGGATATTCATCCTGCAATAATAGCACATACTGTTTTTCCAATTGTTTTTATACCACTTGCTTATATAGTTTATGCAATGATTGGAGATGTATTATTTAAAGAAAATAAAAGACAAACATTAATATTTTTGATAATACTTAGTTTAATATATATTTGGGGTGCATATTCGGTTCATACAAATTTTGTTTTTTTACTATATAGAGTTTGGCAAGGAAAGGCAATTTTAGCTAATATAGTTATTCCTTTTATATGGTTATTATTTATAAAATATATAAATAAAGATGAGAAAATATTTTACTGGTTTGTTTTATTAGTAACGTTATGGGGAGCTGATTTAGTTTCTTCTATGGCTCTTAGTTTAGGAACAATTACTGCTAGTTTACTGGCTATTATATTTGGAATAAAAGATAAAAAGCCTAGTTATTTATTTAAGACAGCAATTTGTTTTATTCCTAGTATTGTATATGGTATTATGTATTTAACTTTAAAATAATGAAAGGAACCTAATATAGAAGTGTTAGAGAATTTTTTTAAAGAAGAAATTAATGTAATATTTGGAGCATATGAAAATGCAGTTGGAAGTGGATTATATATAGGAATATTTTTACTTGCACTTTTGTATATTTTTATAAATGTAAAAGAAGAAAAGTTAGTAAAAACATTTTTAGGAGTATATTCAGTACTTGTAATGTTTTGTATATGGAATCCATTATTTTCAAAGTTTTTAGTAAAGTTTATAGGTGATGATGTATATTGGAGAGTATATTGGTTATTACCAATAGGAATTGTTTTAGCATATGTTTTTACAAAGATGATTTTTATGATTTCTGATAAAATAAAAAAATTAATAGCGTTTTTGGCAATTTGTATTATAATATTTATGAGTGGTAAATGTATATATTCTGATGAATTTTTTAAAAAGGTGAATAACTACTATAAAATACCAGATGATGTTTTAGAAATAATTTCTATTATATCGGAAGATGATGAAAATTATAAAAAATTGGCTGGACCAGAAGAATTTATAATATATACTAGGCAAATAGATGGAAAAATTATAGTTGAATGTCCAAGAAGTATATATGGAATTTATTCAGACGATTCTTTAATAATGAAAATTTCTAATGGCCAAGTAAGAGAAGCAGCAAAGCTAGCAAAAGAAAGAAAATGTAATTATGTTGTTATTCCAAATAATATAGAATTAACAGGACGAATGGAAACTTATGGATATAATGAATTTGCAAATAATGAAGTGTATACTTTATATAAGTTGAATACAAAATAGACTAATTATTTTTTAAATATAATATTTTGGATAATATTTATTGACAAATTTATTTTAGGTGGTTATAATATTAACATAATATAAAAAACGTTTGAATTAAGAATAAGTAATAAAGATACTTTTATGTAGAGAGTCTGTGGTTGGTGAAAACAGAAAAAAGTCTTTATGAAATCTATCTTAAAAGTTTTTGGTAAAGCCAAACCGAGTGATTGCAGGTTATAGCAATATTTTAAGTGATAAATTAAGGTGGTACCGCGAAATATATTCGCCCTTATACGTAAAAGTATAAGGGTGTTTTTTATATTAATTATTTTATTTTTTAAAGGAGGATAAAAATGAAAGAAGTTCAAATTGGAAAAGTGTACAGACACTTTAAAGGAAATTATTACTTTGTTGAAAATGTAGCCTTAGATTCGGAAACACAGGAAAGAATAGTTGTTTACAAACCCATTTATGATAGAGAAGATTCAAAAATTTGGGTAAGAAATGAAAAGATGTTTTTAGAAGAGATTCCTAGTGATAAGCCAGGCAATATTACAGGTCAAAATGTTAGATTTAAATTATGCGAAGAATTAGAAAAAGATTATACAATATAGGAGGTTAATTATGATTGATATTAAATTAATAAGAGAAAATCCAGAAATGGTAAAAGAAAATATCAAGAAAAAATTTCAAGAGCATAAATTAGTATTAGTTGATGAAGTCTTAAGTCTTGATAAAGAAAGTAGAGAATTAACAGTACTTTGTGATGAGCTTCGTATGAATAGAAATAGTAAAAGTAAAGAAATTGGAAACCTTATGGCAAATGGCAAAAAAGATGAAGCAGATAAAATAAAACAAGAAGTAAATGAAATAAATGAAAAATTAGCAGAAAATGAAGGAAGAGAAGAAGAGTTAAAAGAAGAAATAAAATCTCGTATGATGAAAATACCTAATATAATGGATGAATCTGTTCCAATTGGAAAAGATGACAATGAAAATGTTGAAAATGAAAAATTTGGAGATCCAGTGGTACCAGAATTTGAAATTCCTCATCATGCAGATATAATTGAAAATTTAAATGGCTTAGATAAAGAAAGTGCAGGAAGAACAAGTGGAAATGGTTTTTATTATTTAATGGGTAATGTAGCAAGGCTTCATGAGGCAATGCTTGCATATGCTAGAGACTTTATGATAGATAAAGGATTTACTTATTGTATTCCACCATTTATGATAAGAAGTGATGTAGTAAATGGAGTTATGAGCTTTGAAGAGATGGATGCAATGATGTACAAAATTGAAGGAGAAGATTTATATTTAATAGGTACAAGTGAACATTCAATGATAGGTAAGTTTAAAGGTCAAATAGTAAAAGAAGAAGAATTACCAATAGCAATTACAGGATATTCTCCTTGTTTTAGAAAAGAAGTTGGTTCTCATGGACTAGAGGAAAGAGGCCTTTATAGAGTACATCAATTTGAAAAGCAAGAAATGATAGTGCTTTGTAAACCAGAAGAACAAATGGATTGGTATGAAAAAATGTGGCAATTTACAGTTGAATTTTTCAGAAGCTTAGACGTACCAGTAAGAACTTTAGAATGTTGCAGTGGAGATTTAGCAGACTTAAAAGTAAAATCTTGTGATGTAGAGGCTTGGAGTCCACGTCAAAAGAAATATTTTGAAGTAGGAAGTTGTTCAACATTAGGAGATGCGCAAGCTAGACGCTTAGGAATAAGAGCTAAAGGACCTAATGGAAATTATTTAGTTGCTACTTTAAATAATACAGTTGTTGCAACTCCTCGTGGTTTAATAGCTGTATTAGAAAATAACTATGAAAAAGATGGAAGTGTTAGAGTTCCAGAAGTATTAAGAAAATATATGGGTGGAATAGACAAAATTATACCAAATAAATAAATGTAAAAAATAGGAGGATTTTATGGAAGAGAATGATGTTATAAAAGAAGAAAATAAAAAAGGAAGTTATATAACTGGAATTATAGGAGGATTAATAGGTGGAGCTGTTGCTACAATACCTTGGGTAGTTATGTATGTTCAGTGTAATATGATTTTATCATTACTTGCAATAGTTATAGCTTTAGGAACATTAAAGGGATATCAACTTTTTAAAGGTAAAGTAACAAAATTATTAAAACCAATTGTTATTGTAATAACTTTACTTATGGTAGTAGTTGCAACTTTAGTTGTTATACCAAATTGGCTAGCAGTGAAGAATGGTGTAGATGTACAAGAACTGTATAATTATGATAAATTTATGAGTGCATTAATGCAAGATTTAGCAGTATCAGTTATATTTGCTATATTAGGAATAAGTGTAGCAATAGCTAATATAAATAAGGTTTTAGCTGAAAATGGTTTTCAATCAGAAAAAGAAAAAGAGATGATGGAAAAAGCAGGAGAATTAAGAAAGTTACAAGTTGATAATAAATTAAAACCAAGTGAACAAGAAGAAATAGATAGTGTAAGAAAGATTTTTGAAGAATTACAAGCATATGATACTACAAGTGCTGCTAGTAAAGAAAAAATAATTCCAGAAATAAAGTCAAGCAATCCAGAAAAAACTTTTAAAAAGTTTCTTAATAAAAGAGTTATAAAGAAGACAGGAGATAAATATTATTATGTTAAAGAAAATGAAGTTCTTCTAGTAAACAAGTCTACATCTATTATAATATGGATGATTGTAATTGCTGTAATTTGTTCTACAATAGCAGGAATGAATCAAAATAATGATACTAATAGCAATAATAATTATGTTAATAGATCAACTTCATCTAAATTAGCTAATTCAAAAAAAGATTATAAATTTGCATCTGGTTCATTTAAACTTAAAATTCCAGGAGATTGGAAGGATGAAGATACAGATTCTGCAAGTACTACATATTTAGTATCTTCTACTGGTTCAGCAGATATGTTAATTATAGAAACAGATAAAAATCTTGATGGACGTACATTAGAAGAACATAGTAATGTAACAGATAATTATATTAGTATACTTTATAAATTGCCAGAAGCAGATAAAACTGAGGAATGTACAATAGCAGGATTTAAAGGATATAAAACAAGTTATGATACAGTTATGAGTGGCTATAAAGTAAAATTAAATTCATATGCGATTGAAACAGATAAATATTTTGTTTCAATTTATACAGCAACTAGAGCAAGCGATGCAGAGAAAAGTAATAAAATATTTAATGAAATATTAGATAGTTTAGAAGAAATTAAATAGAGAGTATAAAAAATTGTATTGAGCATTTGTTTACCAAGTGCTCTTTTTGTTCGTCATAAGAGAATAAAATCACGATCATTATACTGCTTATTTTAGCAGGAGTATCTTTAAATGCAATAGTAGGAGAAGAGCGGAATTATAGAGAAAGCTCAGAAAGCAGCAGATGAAACAGAAAGAGCAGGAATAAAAGAAGAAATAGAATTAAAAATTGCAAACCTTCAAATGGAACAAGATAAAGTAGGGAAAGAATTAAGTAAGGAAGATATAGAAAGTACATTAAATGAATTAGAAGGAATAGATGTGGATGTAGTAGGAGGAACAATAGATGGAGAGTATAAAGAACATAGCTTTGAAATAGATGAAGAAAATAATGTAATAGTAGGAAAGAAAATAGAAGGAGAAAAACCAACAGGGGCCGTTATATTAAAAACAACAGATGAAATAGCATTAGAAGTAAAATTACAAGTAGTAGGAGAAGTAAAAGGAAACGCTATAATAGAAAGTATAGAAGCAATAGATAAAGAAAAAGTAGAAAAAATAGAAGATGCAACTAATCGGACAAAGTTCACAAATGTTTAAAGTAACAGATAATGGAAAATATGTATTTAGAATAAAAGCAAGTAATCGGAAGAAGTACTAAAATTACAAGTGATGAAATAGTAAATGCAGCACCAGTAAGAGATGATATAATAAGTGGGTTAGCAGCAATTGATAATGGAGGACAGAAAATAATAAGAGTAAATGGAACAACAGATACTAGCATAAAAGAAGAAACGGTATATGAAGAAGAAGTATATTCATTTAATGTAATATATCATAAAGGAGATTTAAGCATAGGAGATGTACTAATTACAACTGATGAAAGTGGAAATAAAAGGGAGATAGAAATAGATGATTTTACTAAAAGTGATACAGTATGGAGTTTAGGCAATATAAAAGATGTAAATACAAATACAGTAGTACTAAAAGTAGATGGAGATTTAATATTAAATGAAGGATATACATTAACATCAATATTATCGTCAGGAAAAAGTTCTAAAGGAATAATAATATATTGTACAGGTTTATTAAAAAATGATGGAATAGTAAATATGAGTGCTCATTCTTGTGATGCTCCAGGGCAGAATTTGTTTTTGTTCCAAAAATTAGATAATACTTTTTTATTTCAATCTGCTAATGGTGGAGCCCCTGGAACACCTAAGGCGGGAATGGGTCATATTGGAGTTGCTGGCTCTGGTGGATCTGCTAATATTTTTCCTTATTCTTGTGGAGGCCGGAGGTCGGAAAAATGTATCATAGTAATAGAGATTATCCATCTACTTTAGCTACACGAGGTTCTAGTTGGTGTGGAGGAACTGGTGGTGCAAGTATTTATGTTACAGGTGGACTGGGAGGTGGTTTAATTTGTATTATTGCAGATAAACTTGTTGGTCGGTCGGATCTTTTATTGCTGATGGAGGTAATGGAGTAGGTAATTTAAATTATTTTAATGGATCAGGTGGAGGAGGAGGCGGAGCTATATACGCTTTTTTTAAAAATGATTTTACTCAAACATCAAATTGCCAATTTTCGGTTTCAGGAAAGCCTGGAGGATATTATGGTAATTCTTTGAATTCAGGTCAAGGTGGTGCTGGTGGAAGAGGTACGTGTTTAATTTGTACGTATATAGGAAGATCCTTAAAAGTTATAGAATTATAATATAACAAACTGGGAAAAATTTTCTTGACTTTGATACACACTTGCTATATAATAATTATATAATATTTTACGTTGATAAAGAGAAAATATATTAAAAAATATTTATAGAGAGTTAAGAAAATGCTGGAATCTTAATAATATTAAATATATTTTGGAGCTTTGGAGTAATATAAAAAATAAAGAGGACTTAAGAAAATTTTAAGTCAATTAGGGTGGAACCGCGGAACATAAGCTTTCGTCCCTAGCTAATAGCTAGATGACGTAAGCTTTTTTGTTTATGTTTGAAAGCTAAAAAGTAAAAGGAGGAATAAAAATGGTTGATTCAATGGAAAAAATTGTTAATTTGTGTAAAGCGAGAGGATATATTTATCCTGGATCTGAAATTTATGGGGGATTAGCAAATTCTTGGGATTATGGTCCTTTAGGAACTGAATTAAAAAATAATATTAAAAAATTATGGTTTCAAAAATTTGTACAAGAATCTAAGTATAATGTAAAGCTAGATGCTGCTATTTTAATGAATCCAGAAACTTGGGTAGCATCAGGGCATGTAGGTGGTTTTAGTGATCCACTTATAGATTGCAAGGAATGTAAGACAAGACATAGAGCAGATAAGCTAATAGAAGAATGGGCACATGCTAATAAAAAAGATATGATTGCTGATGGAATGACAGATGAAGCAATGATTAATTTTATTAATGAAAATAATATAGTTTGTCCAAATTGTGAGAAACAAAATTTTACTTCAATTAGAAAGTTTAATTTAATGTTTAAGACTTTTCAAGGTGTTACAGAAGATAGTACATCAGAATTGTACTTAAGACCAGAAACAGCTCAAGGTATATTTGTTAATTTTAAAAATGTTCAAAGAACTACAAGAAGAAAATTACCAATGGGTATTGCTCAAATAGGAAAAGCTTTTAGAAATGAGATTACACCAGGAAACTTTACATTTAGAACTAGAGAGTTTGAACAAATGGAACTAGAATTTTTCTGTAAACCAGGAACTGATTTAGAATGGTTTGAATATTGGAGAAATTTCTGTAAGGATTGGTTATTATCTTTGGGAATGGAAGAGAAAAATATAAGATTAAGAGACCATAGTAAAGAAGAATTAGTATTTTATAGTAAAGCAACTACAGATATAGAATTTGCTTTTCCATTTGGATGGGGAGAGCTTTGGGGAATTTCAGATAGAACAGATTATGATTTATCAAGACATATAGAACATTCAAAACAAGATTTAAGCTATTTAGATCCAGAAACAAATGAAAAATATATACCATATTGTATAGAACCATCACTTGGTTGTGACAGAGTAGCATTAGCATTTTTATGTAATAGTTATGAAGAAGAAGAAATTTCAGATGGAGATACAAGAACTGTTTTACATTTACATCCAGCTTTAGCTCCATATAAAGCTGCAATATTACCATTATCTAAGAAATTAAGTGATAAAGCAGAGAAAGTATATAGTGAACTTTCAAAATATTTTATGTGTGATTATGATGAAGCAGGAAGTATTGGAAAAAGATATAGAAGAGAAGATGAGATAGGTACACCTTTTTGTATTACAATAGATTTTGAAACAGAAACAGATGGCTGTGTAACAGTAAGAGATAGAGATACAATGGAACAAGTTAGAATAAAAATAGAAGAAGTTGCAAAATATATTGAAGATAGTTTAGTAACTTACTATAAATAAATTTATAAAGATACCTTTAATAAAGGGTATCTATTTTTTATATTATAGAAAAATTTTAAAAGCTATTGACATTTTTTTTTTTTAATAGTATCATGAATACATGAACAAATATTCAATTATTCAAATATAATATACAAAGGAGGTAAATATGAATCAAGAATTTGAAGAACAAGTAGTTGATTTAGAAAAGGTAAAAAAAATAAAATCAAAAATGCCATCAGATGAATTAATATTTGATTTAGCAGAATTATATAAGGTTTTTGGAGATTCAACTAGAATGAAAATTATAAGTGCACTTATAGAAGATGAGCTTTGTGTGGGAGATATAGCATATATTGCATCTTCTACTCAATCTGCAATTTCACATCAGTTAAGAGTACTAAAACAAGCAAAACTTGTGAAGTTTAGGAAAGAAGGTAAAATAGTTTATTATTCACTAGATGATGGACATATAAAACAATTATTTGAGATAGCAAAAGAACATTTAGGGGAGGTATAAATATTGAAATATGTATATAGATTAAAAAATTTGGATTGTGCTAATTGTGCAAGGGAAATTCGGAGAAGGATTATCTGAAAATAAAGATTTAAAAAATGTAATTGTAAATTTTAGTACATTGCAATTAAAATATGAAACAGATACATTAACTAAAGAACAAGTAGAAAAATTAGTAAAAGCGATTGAGCCAGATGTTACATTAGAAGATATAAATGAAACAAGTAAATCTAAAAATAATTATTCAATTATAAGATTTATAATAGGTATAATTTTTGCATTATTAGGATTTTTTGGAAACTTTACAGTAGTAATAAAAGAAATATTTATAGTTTTAGCTTATATAGTATTACTTATAAGAACTACTAAAAATACAGTAAAACTATTGTCTCAGAAAACAATAAATGAAAACTTTTTAATTACTATTTCATGTATAGGAGCATATTTATTAGGAGAAAAAATAGAAGGATTAATGGTTATAATCCTTTATGAGATAGGAAAAATATTAGAAGAAAAAGCTATAAATAAATCACGTAAGTCTATTAGTGATTTAATGAATATAAAGCCAGAATATGCAAATTTAAAATTACAAAATGAAGTAAAAAAAGTGCATCCAGATGAAGTAAAAGTAGGAGATATTGTAATAATTAAAGAAGGTGAAAAGATTCCAGTAGATGGGGTAGTTGTAAAAGGAGAGGCTTATTTAGATACATCATCTTTGACAGGAGAAAGTAAACAAAGAAAAGTAAAATTAAATGATGAAGTTTTATCTGGAAGTATAAATCAAGATGGTTTAATAGAAATAAAAGTAAATAAAGAATATGAACAAAGTACAGTAAATCAAATTTTGGAATTAGTACAAAATGCTACTGATAAAAAGGCTAAAACAGAAACTTTTGTAGATAGAGTTACTAAAATATATACACCAATAGTATTAAGTCTATCAGTAATAATAGTAATATTTTTACCACTTGTAAGTGCAGTAAGTCTTAATGAAAGTATTTATAGAGCATTAACATTTTTAGTAATATCTTGTCCTTGTGCAATTGCAATTTCTGTACCATTAAGTTATTTTTCAGGCATTGGTAAATCTTCTAAAAGAGGAATTTTAATAAAAGGAAGTAATTTTTTAGATAGTTTAAGAAATGTAAATAAAATAGTATTTGATAAAACAGGAACTTTAACAAAAGGAGAATTTGGAGTAAGTAAAATTATATCTTTAAACGAACGATATACAGAAAAAGATATTTTAAAATATATTGTATATGGAGAAAGTTTTTCAAATCATCCTATTGCAAAATCAATATTAAAAAATAGTAAAATAGAAAAACTGGATACATCTAAAGTACAAAATTATAATGAAATATCTGGAAAAGGAATTAGTTATCAAATAGACGGGAAGAAGGTTTTAGTTGGAAATGCGAAATTAGTTGGAGAAGACCAAATAAATGAAGTTACTACAATCTATGTTAAAGTAGAAGATGAAATAATAGGAAAAGTTGAATTAGAAGATATTATAAAAGATGGAGCAAAAGATGCAATTTTAAATTTAAATACAAGTGGAATTAAAACAGTTATGTTCACTGGAGACACAAATAATATAGCAGAAAAAGTAGCAAAAGAACTTGAAATAAATGAAGTAAAATCAGAAATGTTGCCACAAGATAAGTATAATGAATTTGAAAAAATGAGAAATTTAAATAATGGGACAGATAAAAAAATAGCATTTGTAGGAGATGGGATTAATGATTCACCTGTTTTAACATTATCTGATATTCGGGATTTCAATGGGTGGAATTGGAACAGATGCAGCAATTGAAGCTTCAGATGTTGTTATTATGACAGATGATTTAAGTAAAATAAATGAAGCAATTAATATTTCTAAAAAAGTAAATAGAATAATTAAACAAAACTTGATATTTGCAATGGGAACTAAAATTTTAGTATTATTACTTAGCACTTTTGGAATATCTAAAATGTGGGAAGCAATATTTGCAGATGTTGGTGTAACTTTAATAACAATATTAAATACATTAAGGATTTTAAAATAAAAGTATATAATAAGAGACTGTAAATTTAAATGATTACAGTCTTTTTATTTATGCATTTTTTTGATATTTAGAATATTTTTCATTTTTAGATAAAAATTCTAATAAAGAATCTATCATTTCTTTATCACGAAGACTTAATGAATTAATTTTGCTATCATAGTTATTTGTATTTGGTGTATAATTAAGAAAGTTTAATAAAACATCATTTGGAGTTATTTTATAAGCATTACAAAAATTAAGTAAAGTTTTTATACTTCCTTTTAATTCACCTCTTTCAATTTGGCTTATATATTTTGGATCAAGACCAGTTAATTCTGAAACTTTTTCTTGTGTAAAGTGATTTTTTTGTCTAAAATTTTGAAGAATTTTTCCATATTCTTTATTAATATTATCATTATTCATAGTAATTCACCTCTAACCTAAAGATATATTATCATTATTTAAATCCTAATCTAAACAAGCAAAAAACAGAAAAAAATAAAGAAATAACTTGAATAAAAATTTTCTATATGATATATTGTAATCATAAAAAGAACAATAAATTTATTTATATTATAAGAAATTTGAAAAATAACTTTCCTATAATATAAATAAATTGGCATAAATATGCCCAAAATGGTCAAACTAAAATAAAGTTTGGTTTTTATACTAAAGTTAAAAAGGAGGAATAGAAGTAGAAATGCAAGTAAAAAATGTATTAAGCAAAAAGAATGGAGTAACTTTGATTGCACTGATAATAACAATCATAGTACTATTAATTTTAGCAG
>CANRSD010000016.1 GCA_947642355.1 uncultured Clostridia bacterium | reverse complement strand
TATTGAATTTAGAGACACTCCGAGCTAAAATAAGCAGTATGATAATCGTGATTTTGTTCTCTTATGACTAATTAAGTATTAATTTCATTTACTAAATTTTTTATTAATTCCTTTGTTTCTTGTTCGTCTGCAATAAAAAATGATATCCCATTTAAATATTTATTTTGCCCTGTAACTTTTTCTGTTTTTAAATTTTCTATATCAAATACTGCTAAATGTGGAACATATGCCATCATCTCTTTTGTATCTAAATCTGTTATTAAATTACTTGAAACTGTATTTATAATTTTCTTTATTTTAGTTATATTTTCAACTCTTAATGTTTGTTTAGCTACAGTTTTCATAAATTCTCTTTGTGTTCGCATTCTACCAATATCATTGTCTCCATATGACACTGGATACGAAGTCCCATTATTATTATGTCTAAAACGTAATAATTGTTCTGCTTTATCTCCATTTATAGTTTGTACTCCTTTTTCTAAATGAATATGTAAATCTTGAGTAGGATCATCATAATCCATTTTAATTGGAACATCAAATTCTATTCCTCCAATTAAATCAACTATTTCTACTAACATGCTTGTTTTCACTACTATATAGTTATCTATTTTTATATTAGTCAAACCTTCAACTGCTTTTACTGTTTTATCTACTCCCCTACTATATTGTGCATTTATCTTATCATTTGCTCTTCCTCTAGCTTCACTTTCACCTACAAATGTATCTCTTGGAATAGAAACTAAAAATGCCTTTCCTTTATTAGGATTATAACCAGCAAGCATTATAGTATCTGTAAGTTCTGCTGATATATCTTCACTAACTCCCATTATAAGTACATACTTTGTATCAACTTTTCCAAAAAATCTAGATACAATACTTGCTAAACATTTTTTTATATCTCCATTATATTTAGCTTTACTTATTCCATAAACTATACCACATAATATTACAAGTATTATTAAAATTACAAATAAAATTTTTTTTAATAATTTTATAAAAATCACCTTCTTGTCTTTATATATTTTTTATAATATAATATTTATATCAATAAATTAATTGGAGGTCAAATTTGAAAGAAAACTACACAGATTTAATAAAAGAACATATAGAACTTGATAAATTACTTTCTATAACAAAACCTAAATATCATGATAAAATAAGAAACTTATTAAATCAAAAAAAAGAAATTATTAAAAAAAATGGATTTTTAGCAGAATTAAAATTAAATAGAATTAATAAAAAAATAGAAAAAATAAGCAAAAAAGAATAGAACTTCTATTCTTCTTTATTAATATAATTTATCTCATATTCTGATAAATCTATTTTCTCTATATCTTTATCTGTAACTTTATTTATTTTTATATTAAATTTTCCTGATTTTCCGATTTATATCCGAATTACTTTGATAAAAAATTGGTAAAAATGTTTCTATATCAATATAATAAATTCCATCTAAAACATCTAGTTTATAGCATTCTTTACCTTCAAATTTACATTTTTTAATCTTAACTATTTCTTCTAAAGAATAATCTGACACTTTCAAATTTGAAAGCTTTGTATCAGAGTTAGTTAATAATGCCTTTAATACTCCGCCAATCTACTTCTGGTATATAATTACTAAAATTCCCTTTTATAATATCTGCTGTTTTATTATTAGTATTAATTACTGCTCTTTGCTCTTCATCAAAACGAATTATAAGTCCATCTTTTTGTTCTTTAGAAACATTAACTCCATCTTTATAGTAATATATTGTATCTAAATTATTATCATTATCTAAAACCTCAATTGAAAAATTCAAATCCTCTTTAGCAGATACTAATGCAGTCTCAATATTATTTAATATTTTTTTATTTTTACTTTTAGACCATATCATATTTACAATAAATATAGTAAAAATTATAGTTAATATAATACAAGCAATAAATATTTTTTTCTTTTTATCCATATAATCTCCTTTCATTTAACATATGTATATTGCTTTTGTATACTCATAATATAGTAAAGATAAATATTTGTCAATATATATTAATGGCAACTTCTAAAAAGTTGCCATTGTTTCTTTTAAAATCTTCTTCTATTTACTACATAAGAACTTCCTAATATTGTTTTAGCTCTATGTTTAACTTGTGCACTAATTTCTCCAATCTCAAGTGGTGTTTTATAATTTTCATTTCCTACTTCTACAACTCCTATAGAAATAGTCACAACTGGAAATTCTTCTATTATTCCTTTCCTATTTGCTACTTCTACAAATCCTCTTTCTACATCTTCTTCATTATAATAATTTGGAACCAATCTATCAAATTCCTCTATTGTATCTCTACATAGCTTTTCATAATCACATTTCTGTATAATAGCAACAAAATCATCTCCACCAATATGTCCAATAAAACTATTATTAGAAACTTCATGTACATGCTTAGTAATAGTCCTTGCTGTACATTTTATAATTTCATCTCCGATTTGAAAAACCATATACATCATTGTATGCCTTAAAATTATCCAAATCAAAATACATTACTGCAAATTCTTCTTTATTTAATAATCTTTTTTTCATTTCAGCTTGAATTTGAACATTACCTGGCAATCCGAGTAAGAGGGCTTATTCTCCTATTAGTAGAAATAAAATCTATCATATTTTCTACTGTACAACGAAAATAATCTTCATTAATTGGTTTTAATATATAATATTGTATAGACATTCTAAGAATCTCTAATCTATATTCGTGATTTGCAACAGAAGATAAAACTATTACAGGTGTTATCGTATTATCTTCGTTATTTCTAATCTGTTTACATATCTCTACTGCATTTAACTCAGTATCATCATCTTCAACTATTATCATAGTTGGAATATTTTTCAAAACAGTTTCTAATTCATTTGATTTTACACTAACAAAATGATACTCTGGCTTATCATTAAATACCCTTTTTAATTGATCTATAAACTGATTTTTATCATCAATTATATAAATTTCTTGTATCATATTTTCTCCTTTTGAATTTTACTTATGTAGGATTTTCAGTAGTACTTGTATTTGGTTCATAATTACATTCACCTGAAAATTCTTCTACTGTATTATCTACACTTGTTACTTTTAAATTAATTAAATTATATCCTTCATCTAATTCTTGAGTAAATTGTACTTCTGTAGATATTTCTTCTTCTGCTGGTTTATATTCATATGGTTTATCATTTAATGTATAATAAATTTCTTTAATTCCATTCTCATGTGTACAAGTAATAGATAAAGCACTACCATCATCATTAAGATTTACTATTATTCCTGGTTTTGTAACTCCAACTAATGCTTTTGTTTCTGTTTTTGTATTATGCTTCTCACTTGCATCTACTGCAACTACTGTTACAGAATTCTTACCTTTTGGTATTTCTAATTCAACTATAATCTCTTTTTGGCCTTCTTCTTCTGCCTTAACTGTTTGTTCTTCATCATCATTCCATCTATATGTCACATATGCTATTTCAGTTTCATCAGTTGCAGTAACTACTAAATTTTTGCCAGATACTGTTAAAGTTATATTAGGGCTTATTATATCTGTACCTTCAGTTGATTCAAAAGTAAATGTCTTTTTAGTTTCATTACCTTCCATATCAATAACTTTTACATTTAATTTATTTGTTCCAGATGGCAAGTCAATTTCTTTTTCTAAAGAAGTTAATTTTTCTCCATCAATAGTCATTTCTGTCTTAGTATTCCAATTATATATAACTTTATTTAATTCTATTTCATTAGATACACTTAATACTACTTTTTTTGTATTCTCATCAATATATGCATCTATTTCAGCATTAACAGGTTGAGACATAGATACATTATCATTCTCGTTATCTTTTTTATTTTTTAATAAACTATATACTCCACTTCCAATTAAGAAAATAGCAAAAATCATCAAAAAAAATGCTAAAAACTTTACTATTTTATCTGATGTTGAACCTCCTCTTTTTGGAGCTTTGTTATTTTTTTCTGCACTGTATTCTAATATTTGATTCATTTTTTTCACCTCATATGTATATTTACATAAAAATTATAACATATACTATTTTTATTGTAAATTAGTTTTTGAAAAAAAATGAGATAGCATTTTTTGCTATCTCATACTATATATTTTATAATACATATTTCTTAATTAATACTATACCAGTACCCAATATCAATAATACTACTGATGTTAATAATATATATGGTCTATCTGTTAAACCTGTAATAATACTTACATATACTGGTGCTTCATCATAATCATCTTCAGTAGGTACTTTATTGTTTGGTGTTGAATCAACATCATCTGAATCATATGGATTCCAGTCATCACTTATTTCAGCAATATTTACAAATTTACCAACATTTCCTTCTTTTTTCTCCCAAGTTAAGACTACTGGAATTGTTGCTGACTCACCTGGTTTTAATAATGTTTTAGCTAAAGCATTTGATGTTATCACTCTAGCAGAAACTTGTTCCCAATCTAAATTATCTGCTTTATTAAATGATAATCCTTCTGGTATATAGTCTGTAACTTCTGTTGCATAACCTTCTATCTCTCCTTCATTTCTAACAGTTATATTATAAATAAATTTGATAGAAGTTGATGTAATTTTCTTTCTATTAACTTCAACTTTTATTGTTTCATCCCCTGGTGCAACATTTAGTTCTGTTGTCTTACCATCTACTGTTACTAATGCTTTTGTTAATTTTTTATCTAATGCTAAATCAAAATATTTAACATATACTTGCTCTTTATCTAAATCATCTTCATCTGGATCACCATTTCCTGGTGTTGAATCCTTATCTGGAATATCATTTCCATCCTTATCTGTATTTTTAAATATCTCAGCTATATTTATTAGAGTTCTTTCAGCAGTATTAATAGTTTTATTTAATTTAGCTTCATCAACTCTAAATACCAATTTTACATCTTTATAATCTGGATTAGATGAACTTATATCACTATTTTTATCAAAAGCTTTAATCAAATTATCTTCTGAATTTTCTTTTGATAAGTATGTAGTTCTAACACTAACTGCTTGATTTACATCTATTGTTTCTTTTCCATCTTTATCATACATCTTCCAACCATATTGCTTATTTATGTCATTTTCTGTAACAAATGTTAATCCATTTGGAATTGTATCTGAAATTTCTGCTGCATATCCATCTATTTGACCTTCATTATATACTCTTATAGTATATGTAATTAAATCACCATTTCCTACTGTTAATGGATCTGTTGAATGTGTATAATGTAACTCTCCATTTTCATCTTTAGTTATTGTAGGTACTCTATTTGTAATTTCTTCATTATTTAATGCTGTAATAAATTTTTGTAAACTTAAATCAAAATCTTTCTTATCTGTTTTTACTACATCATAATCATCATCATCTTCATTACCTGTTGTGTATTTGTCTGGATCAATATCATCTACTGGTGTAGAATCTCTGTCGTCTACTGGATCTCTATTTTCATCACTTGCGCCAGTTATTGCCGCAATATTTTTTAAAGTTAATTCATCTTCTGTAACTACTATACAAGAAATTTGAATATCCTTATATGATAAATTATTTCCATCAAATGCGTTTATTAAATTTGTACTACTTGTTACAGAAGAACTTAATGCTGTTGATGTAACTTTTGTTTTTCCTAAAACAACTTCAACATCTTCTAATTTATCAACATCTGTAAAATCTGATATCTTAAGATTTTTCATTCCATCAGCTACTGTAGATAATTTTACTGATTTAGCATCTGATGAAATTGCCCAACGATTATTATAATTTGTATTATAATTTACTAAAAATCCTAATCCTTCTGGTATATAATCCATAATTTGCTCTGCATATCCTGCAATATCTCCTTCATTATATACCCTTAAAGTAAATGTAATAATATCTCCTGTTTTTACATCTACTGGTGTCTTATTAGTAGTATATGATGCATCATTTTTTCCATTATTTAAAGGTGCTACATCTACTTTTGGCTCTCTTGTTAAAGCTTCTTCATTAACTTTTGAAACAAATTTCTTTAAATTTAAGTCAAATTGTTTTCCTTCAATAATAAGTTTCTCAAAATCATCATCATCTTCTATACCTTTATAATGATAATTTCTATCTGATAAATCATCTTTATTTGAAGTATTTCCTGTAAATCCTTCTGTTATAGTAGATTTATTTATTGATCCTGGTGTAGAATCTTTGTCATTTCCATCATTTACTATTATTTCTGCCACATTTGTTAAAGTAGTTCCTTGTGATAAATCTCCTGTAATTTCACATTCCAATTGAATCGTTCCATATGATAATTTTAAATTTGTTTTATCAAATGCAGGAATTGTAGTATTACTTAAATATGTATTATTTAAAGTAGTTCCATCTTGCTCCCAATTATATTTTGAGTTTACTGGACTAACTGATTTATCAACTATTGTAAGTCCTGCTGGCAAATAATCTGCTATTTTTTGTACTGTTGCATCTAAATCACCTTCATTATATATTCTAAACTCATATACAATTCTATCACCTTTTTTAACTGGTACAGGATTTTTTGAATGTGTATATTCAGCTGTATCTACTGTTCCTGCTGCTAATTTTTGTAAGCTATCAGTAGTAGGAATTGGCTCTCTACCTTGAACTGATTCTCCATTTACAGAAACTATAAATTTTCTTAAAGCTAAATCATATTGTTTTGGTTCTATTCTTCCTATTATCTCATCTTTTGTAGGTTCATTAGTAATTAATATTACTGGTTGAAGAGTTTGTACATCATGCTCTCCCTGCCATAAACTAATATTTCTCGCTCCCATAGAAGAACTTAATTTAATACTTGTTATTGTATTATTTTCTATTGGAATATATACATAATAATCTTTATCAAATATTTGATTAAAAGGTACGTTTGTCTCTGCACCATCTACGTAAATTTTATAACCTACTGTAGATAAATCTCCTCCTTCAGCAGTAAGTGTTAAACTAAAATCTGCTGGAATAGTAGTACCACTATTTACTTTAAATGGTCCAACTTTATAATATTTACCATCAACTGTTGATGTAGGAATTACTGTTTTATCAATACTTGGTCTTGTTCCATTACTTGGATTTTTAGCAGCATCTTTAGCAGAAGTTACTAAATAATTAAATAATATCCCTGCATATCTTTGTCTAGTTGAAGATAAATCTTCAGTTTTTGTTTCTATAGTTCCATTATTAAGTGAAGCATATGAAACTTCTATTGCTCCTAATGCTTTATATAAAGAATTATAATAAGCATTTGTATCATTAGTTCCATTTGTAAAATACCAAATTGCCCATTGTTGAACAACATCAATATCATCATCTGTCAAATATGTTTTTATTAGTTCTACTGTTGTTGGTGGTGTATAATCTGCTTCTTCTTCTATTAATTCTGCAAACGCTTTAGCAATATATGTATCTTTATATGTAGTATCTTGCTTTTTTAGATATATATTTTCTAATAAGTATATTAAAGAATTATAATTTTCTGTACTAATTCCAACTGAATCAGCCCATTTTTTAACTTCACTATCTGAAATTAATTTAAAGTCATTTGCAACTTTTTTATAATTATAAGAATCTGTAATTGATAATGAAAGTTCTGCATTTACACAATAAAAAGTATCTGAAAATGAAAAATCATCTTTTTGTGTTATTTTTAATACATTAACTCCACTTACTTTATATGCATATGCATTTTCATCATATTTATCTGAAGTTAACCCTGTTGATTCTGCTCCTCCTTCACGATATGGAACTGATTCCAAAACAGCAGTTGTTGATTCACTTGTTAAAGCTGCTGCCAAAACTTCTGTAGCAAATGGCATTACTAATGTTATTATGCAAAGCCAAACAAGTAAAACTTTATAAAGTTTTTTACCAGTCATAATTTGTACCTTCCTTTACTTTTTTATTATATTTTTGAGTTATTGTATTAGATTTAGATATACAATAACACCTATTATTAACCGATATCATTATTATAGTACAAACCAAGCATAAAATCAATAGTTGTAACAAAATTGTATCATTTGTTTGGTAAATAATTCTAAAAATATTGATTTTTTCTTTTCTTTATGCTATAATTATGAATGTAGATATTAATTTTAAAATAATAATGTTACAATATAGAATATGGAGGAATATTTATGGGAAACAAAAATGTTGAAAAATTTGTAATGCCTAAATTAGAAGATGATTTATCAGATCCAAAATTTGAAGCAGAATTATCATTTTATCAATCAGAACATATTGTAGATAACGATGTATCCATGTATTATAATCAATCAATTCAAAAAGGAAATGCCGCTACATCTAAAGCTAAAAGTGGAAAAGGCATGATAGATTCTTTAGAACACCAAATGGATTCTATAAGAGAAAGTTTATCAAAATGGTCAAAACAAACTAGACAATTCTTATATGAGAAAAACAAAAATAAAGCAGAAATAGCTAAATTAAGAAGAGAAAGAAAATACCAAATTTACTTTTCTTCTGAAAGACGTGAAACAAATGCAAGAATAAAAGATTTAAAAAAACAATCTCATGAACAAAAAGAAAGTCGTATAGAACAAGAAAACCAACATAAAAAACAAATAAATAAACTTGCCCGTTTAAAATCTCGTTATGAAGAAAAGAAAAAAGAAATTTTTGATAATAGTGAATTAGCTAAAAAAATCTCAAAATATAATGATAAAATTATAGCTTCTGCAAGAAAGCAATTTAAAATTGTAGAACAAGTTAAATCAATTTTAGCTTTTTCAAAAACTTTAGATTATAATGCTTTATATAATCAAGTACCTCAAAAATTAGCTATTTTAAAAGACTTTCAAGATAAATGCAAAAATATACCAAAAGTTTCAATTTTAAGTCCTATTACAGAAGTAGCTCCAGAATTGATACAAGCATATAATCAAGTATTTAACTTCCTTTCTAAGGATGAAAAAATGGAAGTTCAAGACTTAGAACAAGCTAGACTAGAAGAACGTGATAAATATATTGATAAAAGAATGCAACTTCAAATACCATCATTAGAATTATAGAAATCATTATATAAACCGTGTCTAAAAAGACACGGTTATTTATTTTTTTACAAATACTTCTACAAATATTTTACCATAAGTACTACTTTCTACTACAGCAACTCCAGTATAATTATATTCTTCATTTAATATATTTACTTTATGATTTTCAGACCCCATCCAAGCTTCAATTGCACCTGTTAAATTTGCATTTCCAGCTATATTTTCAGAAGATTTTTCATAATCTATATTAAATGTTTTAAGCATACTATTTATATCACCATATGTTTGTGATGTATGAGAAAAGTAATTATTTTTTACTAAATCTTCTGCTTTTAATCTAGCAATATTTTGAACTTCACTATCTATTTTAAGTTCCACAAGCCCATTATTTTTTCTATTAGCATTTACTAAATCTAAAAATTCCTGTTCATCTTTCGTAAGTTCTAAACTGTTTGCAAATTCTTCTGTATTATTTTGAGAAATATTCTCTTGGTTATCTTCTTCTTGATTTATAACTTCCTCCTGTCCTACGCCTACTTGCTCTCCCTTAATCTCAGTTTGAGTAGTTTTAGTATAACGTTCATTTTCATCATAAACAGCTTCTATATAATCTGCTGACACTGAACCTATTAAATTACTGTCTGTTTGAACTATATACCAATTTCCTACTTTGGCAAATACATCTATGTATTCTCCTTTATACAACTTTCCTATACGATTATAATTCATTCCTGGTCCACATCTAACATTTAAACATTTTGCATTAACTTTTCCAAATTTAAAATCTAATGTCTCATATGTTGTACCATATACAGACTTATAAATTCCAAATAGAAATGTAAGTAAACATATTAAAGACAAAATTATAAATTTGTTCTTTTTTAAAAATTTTTTCATTTGTTCCCTCCCTTGTTTTGATAGTTAATTTTGTATTTTATAAATACTCTATCAAAACTTTTGAAGGGATTATACCCACAAAAAAAATTTTTATACATAATTTTATAAATAAAAATAATTTTTATATTCACAAATAAATTTTTTCAAATAATCCTTCCATCCCATTCTTCTTATATCCGTAGACAAAATTACATCTATAGAATATAAAATCTCATTATCACATTTTAAATTTAAATTTCCTATTTTAGTATTTATTTTCGTATTATAATCTATAAAATAAACACTATAAATTGAAGTTTTAAGTTTAGAAATTTCAGTTTTATTTATAGGATATATATATGTTTTATTATTTAATAATTTCATATCAACTTTATCTAATGATTTATATATTTTTATATTTTGTTTATTATAAAAATCATTAAACGAATTTTTAACAATATCATAAGTATCTACCATCTCAAAATTTCCAAATACATAATCAATAACTGATTTAGTATCTAAACCTCTAATCTTTTTAGTATCTGCACCTAAAACTACAATTATAATATCTAAATCATCTCTTTTACAGGCTGTTACTAAACATCTTCCACTATTCCCTGTAAAACCTGTTTTTACTCCATATACTCCATTTACGTTTCCTAATAATTCATTAGTATTATTTATATTTCTTGGATATTTACCCACCATAATAGTAGTTTGCTTTGTTCCAACTATATTTTTAAAAGTATCATTACTCAAAGCATAATTTGTTAAAATTGCTAAATCATAAGCAGTAGTATAATGGTCATCATTATCTAATCCATGTGGAGTTACAAAATTAGTTTGAGTAAGTCCAAGTTCTTTTGCCTTATCATTCATAATTTTTGCAAATCCTTCTAAATCTCCACCAATATGTTCAGCTATTGCTACTGCACAATCATTTCCGTGAACGAAGCATTAATCCATAAAGTAAAGCTTCCATTGTCATTTTATTACCAGCAGTTATTCCAAGAGTAGAGCCTCCTGTATTAGCAGCTTTAGAAGAAATTTCTACTTCTTCACTTAAATCACATCTTTCTAGAACAATAATTGAAGTCATTATTTTAGTAGTAGATGCCATTGGAGTTTTAGTATATGCATCTTTTTCATATAAAACTCTATTTGTACTTCTTTCTATACATATAATATGTTTAGAAAATGTCTGTGGCTCAGACAAAGTATTTGCAGATGTACTTAAAATTTCTTCATCTATTGAATTTTCTTCTATTCTATCATCTGCTATACTTATATTTGTTAAAAGAATTATTAAAATTAAAAAAACTATTAAAATTTTTCTTATTTTCATACATTTCACCTAATTAAAATGTATGTAACTGCTTTTACTTTTATGCACACAAAAAGCAGTAAGCTATACTTACTGCTTTAATTGCCAATTAAAATTTTCTCTTTCTTGCGGCCTCTGACTTCTTTTTTCTTTTTACGCTTGGTTTTTCATAATGCTCTCTTTTTCTTACTTCTTGTAGAACTCCATTTCTTGCGCATTGTCTTTTAAATCTTTTTAATGCATCCTCTATATTTCCATTATTAACTTTAACCTCTGACATTACATTTCCCCCCCTTCGAAGTTCGAAACCATTTTGCGGGAATTTCTTCTTAAGGCTTGTACATATTGTGCAAATTTCCCCTCAGCTGTTATCTATTATACATTAATGTTATATAACTTGTCAATAGTTATTTTTGCTTAACTTGGCTCAAATAATTCTCCAATTGATGTAGCTTCATTAATTCTTTTTATAGCTTCTCCGAAAAGTTCTGACATTGATACCACCACTATTTTATCTAGTTGTTTTTCTTTTGGAAGTGGTATAGTATTTGTCATAACCAATTCCTTTAATTCTGAATTTTTTATTCTTTCTATTGCAGGTCCTGATAAAACTCCATGTGTACATCCAACATAGACATCTTTAGCTCCAAATTCTTTAACTACTCTAACTGTTTCCATAATTGATCCTGCTGTATCTACTTCATCATCAAATATCAAAGCATTCTTACCTTTTATTTCACCTATTACACTAGTTGCAATAGCCTTCTCATCATTTCCCTCTCTTCTTTTATCTATTAAAGCAATTGGACATTTAAAATGTTCTGCATATTTATATGCTTTTTTAGAGCTTCCTGCATCTGTTGCTACAACTACCATATCATCAATTTGTTTTTGATCAAAATACTTTTCAAGATGTGACTTTCCAGTTAATACATCAACATTAATATCAAAATAAGCTTGTATAGCTGGATTGTGCAAATCACAAGTAAGTACTCTACTTACTCCAGCAGCTTCTATTAAACTTGCTAATAACTTTGCTGTAACGGGTACACGAGGTTGATCTTTTTTATCAGTTCTTGAATACATATAATATGGCAATACTAAAGTTATACATCTTGCTGTCGCTCTTTTTATAGCATCTACCATTATTAACATTTCCATTATTCTTTCATTAACTGGTGGCTCTGTTGTCTGAACAACAAATACATCTTTTTCTCTAACAGATTCTAATATTTGTACAAAATTATTATCATTCTTAAATTTCTGTCTGTTAACTTTCCCCATATCTATTTTTAAGTAATCACATATTTCTTTTGTAAATTTTTCTGCTGACTCACTTGCTGCAAAAACTTTAACATTTTCCATATTATCCTCCATATTTTATTACACTTTAATTCTACAATTTTCATTAGTATATAAAATTTTATAATATTTTGCAATAGGTTTACTATATCTTTGTTCATCTCCAAATTTTAATTCAACTAAACTATGTGATTTTAAACTTGACTTTACATCTATTTTTCTTTGATTATATGATCCTCTAAATTTTAAATCAATAATCTTTTTATCTTCCATAAATTGACCATCTACCATTATATCTATCTTATCTAACAATTTTTTTGTGAAATGATATTTATTATACATATCTGAAATTATATCTTTCTCAAAGTCATAACCTGTATAGCACCAAATATCTTTATCTGGAAACTTCTCTTTTACTTTAGTTACAAGTGGAACTAATCCTTTCTGATTAATAAGTTCTAGTGGTTCTCCTCCTAATATTGAAAGACCCGAAATATATTCATTATCCATTAAATTAATTATATAATCAATTTCTTTTTCTGTAAATTCCTTTCCATAATTAAAATCCCATGCTTCTTTATTATGACATCCTTTACAATGAAAATGACAACCACTTACATATATTGAAACTCTAGCTCCTTCCCCATCTTGTACATCTAATTCTTTTATATCTGCATATTTCATAATATTACTCCAATTTTGTTTTTATAATTGTATAATTTACATGTGTAATACTCTTGACCTTATCTCTCTAGTTTTTCCAACATTCCAAAAATTCTCTCCTAAATATCCACAAGTTCTACGTGTTACAGACAATTTATTATGGTCTTTATTTCCACATTGTGGACACTTCCATTCTTCATTTTCATCTATAACTATTTCTCCATCAAAACCGCATACATGACAATAATCTGACTTTGTATTTACTTCAGCATATTGAATATTATCATACATGAATTTTACTAATGCTTCTAATGCTGAAATATTATTTTTCATATTAGGAATTTCAACATAAGAAATAGCACCCCCAGAAGAAATTACCTGAAACTTACTTTCAAATTTCAATTTGTTAAATGCTGTAATTTTTTCTCTAACATCTACATGATATGAATTTGTATAATATCCTTTATCTGTAACATCTTCTATTTCTCCAAACCTTTCTTTATCTACTCTTGCAAACCTATAACATAAACTTTCTGCTGGAGTTCCATATAAAGCAAACCCTAATCCAGTTTCTTCTTTCCATTTATCTACTGTATCTCTTAAGTAATGCATTACCTTTAAAGCAAATTCTTCTCCTTCTGGTTCAGTATGACTTACACCTTTCATAAGTTTTGTCATTTCATATATTCCAATATATCCGAAGTGAAATAGTAGAAAATGGAGTATTTAATAAATCATCTATCTTTTCTCCTTTTTTAAGTCTAGCTATACCTCCATATTGCCAATGTATTGGAGAATAATCTGATATAGTTCCCAAAAGTGTATTATGTCTACACATTAATGCATCAAAACACAATTCTAATCTTTCATCTAATAACCTCCAAAATTTCTTTTCATCACCATTAGCAATTATCCCTATTTGAGGTAAATTAAGACTTACAACACCTTGATTAAATCTCGACTCAAATACATATTCACCTTTTTCATTTTTCCAAGGAGATAGGAAACTCCTGCATCCCATTGGACTAAATACATTTCCTTCATAATTTTGCCTCATTATTTTAGCAGAAATATAATCTGGATACATTCTTTTAGCTGAACATTTAATTGCAAGTTTTGTTATATAATCATACTCTCCTCCTTTTAAGCAATTATTTTCATCTAACACATAAATTAGTTTTGGAAAGGCTGGTGTTGTATAAACTCCTTGTTCATTTTTGATTCCTTTTAATCTTTGTTTTAAAATTTCTTCTATTATATCTGCTACTTCTTCTTTATACTCATCATTTTCATCAATAAACATAAATATTGTTACAAAAGGAGTTTGTCCATTAGTAGTCATTAAAGTATTAATTTGATATTGAATCATCTGCACACCAGTTTCTAAGTCTTCTTGTCTTCTCTCCATTGCATCTTCATTTGCATGTTTTTGTGCTTTTTCTTTTGAATAACCTTTTTCTATATATCCTAAAAATCTCTTTTTATAAATTTTATCATATGTTTTTCTTAAATATTTACCTAAATGTCTAATATCAACTGATTGTCCACCATATTGACCACTCGCAATTGCTGCAATAATTTGAGTTGTAACATTACAAGCAACTGAAAAACTCTTTGGGCTCTCAATCAATCTTCCATTCATAACAGTTCCATTATCAAGCATATCTTTAATATTAACTAACATACAATTATGCATTGGTTGTATAAAATAATCTTTATCATGAAAATGTAAAACTCCATCATTATGAGCCTTTACAATTCTCTTAGGAAGCATAACTCTATCTGCTAAATCTTTTGAACACTCTCCTGCAATTAAATCCCTTTGTGTAGAAACCAAAATAGCATTTTTATTACTATTTTCCTCCATAGTTTCTTTATTTGTATTTTTTACTAAACTCAAAATACTTTCATCAGTTGAATTTACTTGACGTATTATAGAATGCTTGTCCCTATATAAAATATACTCTTTAGCTAAACTAAATTTTCCAAGTTCCATCAATTTTCTTTCAATTATATCTTGGATTTCTTCAACTGTCATAGAAGCTTTATTTTTATTTTCTACTTCTTTAATAACTTCCTCAATTCCACTTCTAGATAATTTTTCTTTTCCTTTTACATCTTTATTAGCACCACTAATAGCAAGTATTATTTTATTACTATCATATTCAACTTTTCTTCCATCTCTTTTTACTACTATCATATCAAATTCCCCCAAAAGTATATATCATTTTCTATTAACGAAATTTTATCATCTAAAATAATAATGTCAAGCTCACGTAATTATGTAAGCCGAACACTTTTAAGGCTTTTATTTTAAGGGTTATAAGTATATTAATTTTAGTATTTTTTTTTGTAAAAATAAATAAACCTTTACAACCACATAAGTTATAAAGGTTTATCTTAAATTTTTTTAAATTTTAAATTACAATATTACATTTTTATTTAAATATGATATCCACATTTCTTAAATATTTTGTGGAAAACTATTATGCATTCATTATAGTTTCAAATTCATCTCCATCTATTTTTTCTTTTTCTAATAGTACATTTGCAACAGCTTCTAATTTAGCCATATTCTCTGTTAAAAGTTTAACTGCTGTATTATATCCTGTATCTACTATTCTCTTAACTTCTTCATCTATTAATGCTGATGTTTCTTCACTATAATTTCTTTCTTTTGCAAAGTCTCTTCCTAAGAATACTTCTTCATCTCCTGAACCAAATGTAATTGTTCCAAGCTTACTACTCATACCATATTTTGTAACCATAGCTCTTGCAATTTTTGAAGCTCTTTCTATATCATTACTTGCACCTGTTGAAATATCTCCTAAAACTAAAGCTTCTGCTACCCTACCACCAAGAAGTGAAACAATATTTTCTTCCATTTCTGATTTACTCATAAATGATTTATCTTCTGAAGGTCTATACATTGTATATCCTCCTGCCATTCCTCTAGGAATAATTGAAATTTGATGTACAACATCTTGTGTTGGTAAGAAACGACTTACAACTGCATGACCTGCTTCATGGAAAGCAACTAGTTTCTTCTCTTTATCACTAATTACCCTTGATTTCTTTTCAGGTCCCATAGTAACTTTTACCATAGCATCTTCAACTTCTGCCATACCAATTTCAGATTTATTACGTCTTGCAGCTAAAAGTGCTGCTTCATTTAATACATTCTCTAAATCTGCACCTGCAAATCCTGCTGTATTTCTAGCAATTATACTTAAATCAACATCTGATGCTAATCTTTTCTTTCTTGCATGTACTTCTAATATTTGTTCTCTAGCTTTAACATCTGGATTTGAAACTACTATTTGTCTATCAAATCTTCCTGCTCTTAAAAGTGCTTTATCTAATACATCTGGTCTGTTAGTGGCAGCTAATACTATAACACCTTCATTTTTTGTAAATCCATCCATTTCAACTAGTAATTGATTTAATGTTTGCTCTCTTTCATCATGTCCTCCACCGAAGTCCTGCACCTCTTTGACGTCCTACTGCATCGATTTCATCAATAAATATAATACATGGTGCATTTTTCTTAGCTTGTTCAAATAAATCTCTAACCCTAGAAGCTCCAACACCAACAAACATTTCAACAAAATCTGAACCACTTATAAAGAAAAATGGTACGCCAGCTTCTCCTGCTACTGCTTTAGCAAGTAATGTCTTACCAGTACCTGGGTGACCTACCAATAAAACTCCTTTAGGAATTCTAGCACCCATTTCTGTAAATTTCTTTGGTGCTTTTAAAAATTCAACTATCTCTGCTAACTCTTCTTTTTCCTCATCAACACCTGCAACATCTTTAAATGTTACTTTATTTTTGTCATCAGCCATATTTATCATTCTAGCTTTGCTTTTTCCAAATGAAGCAGTTTTATTACTGTTTTGATTTGGACTCATTAATAATAACCAGAATAATAAAAATATGATTAAAATAACGAATGGTGAAAATATACTAAATATAGTAACCAATATTGATTCTTCTTCTTGAGTTACAGTAAAACTTCCGCTCTTCCATTTGACCTGTAATATTATCCATAAAACTATCTAAACTTGGAATTGTTACTTCTTTTTTTATTGTTGTAGAATCTAAAGTTACTTCTGCTATTTCTCCATCTGAAGAAATTGTTATATCAGTTACTTCTCCTGCTTTAATTTTACTAATTAATTCAGAATAAGACATTTTTGTTTCTTTATTATTAAAGTTAGCATTTAATAATACAACAAAAAGAACTATTCCTATTAACCACATTGCCAATGTTTTAATTCCACTTTTCAAAACATTTACCTCCTAAATCATTAAAAAGTTTATTCTTTTTTATAAATTTTTATTCAATATAACACAATACTAATTAACTTTGCAAGTAGATTTTAAAAAAAGAAATATCCCTGTAACATAGGTGTTTTTAGGTTACTACGGATACTTACTTTTTCGAACTTATATGTATTTTTTTATTTTTTATTACAACTTTTAAATTTTTATTTGGCGTTAAAAACTTATTTCCAATATTATTTCTACAAAGTTTTATTATATCATCTAAGTGAATCTTTTCTATTCCTTTAGTAGTTCCAAAAATATTTTTAATTCCATACAAAATAATTCCCTTTTGAATTACTATATTAAGCAAATTAAACTTTTTTAAATCTAATATAATTGTAGACGATTTTTGTTCATTATATACTTCTTTTTTTAAATTTATTTCATTAATTAAAATATTTTTATATTGTTTTTCAATTTCTAATTGTATAAACTCTTCTTCTTCCCTAGCAATATTTGATAATCTATCTAAGCCATTAATTATATTGGGATTAAATTCTCTTTTTATATATGGAATAACTATATTTCTAATTTTATTTCTTGTAAATTTATTTTCATCATTAGACTCATCATGACACGGATTTAAACTATTTTCTTTTGCAAATAATTCTATTTCTTCTCTTGGAATTTCTATCAATGGTCTAATATATTTTCCTTGTTTAGGTTCTATTCCTTTTAGCCCTGAAATTCCACTTCCTCTTAAAATATTCATTATTATAGTTTCTGCATTATCATTTTTATTATGTGCAATTGCTATTTTATTAGCATTTTCTTTTTTAGCTATTTCTTCAAAATAATCATACCTTATTTTTCTTCCAGCTTCTTCTAATCCTAATTTATTTGAAACAGCATATTCTTTAACTTTTGTATGCAATACATAAAATTTAATTCCTAATTTTTCACAAAAATTTTTAACATACTCTTCATCTTTTATAGCATTCTCTCTAATCCCATGATTTATGTGACAAACTACAAAATCAAAACCTAATTTTTCTTTAATTTCATTTAAAATAAAAAACATACAAATAGAATCAGGCCCTCCAGAAACTCCTAAAACTAATCTATCTCCACACTCTATTAAATTATATTTTTTCATAGTTTCTAATACTTTTTCTTTAATCATAAAGGATTACCTCTGCAAATTTGCAAACTTTGTATAATTTCCAAGCCAAGCAAGATTAACTGTTCCAGTTGAACCTCCTCTATGCTTAGCCAAGATAATTTCTGCTACATTTTTATTTTCTGTTTCTGGATTATAATAATCTTCTCTATATATAAACATAACAATATCAGCATCTTGCTCTATAGCTCCAGATTCCCTTAAATCTGAAAGCATTGGTCTATGATCTTCTTTTCTCTGTTCAGCAGCTCTAGATAATTGTGATAATGCAATAACTGGAACATCTAATTCTTTTGCTAAAACTTTAAGAGATCTACTAATCTCAGAAATCTCTTGCTCACGGCTCGCATTCCTTTTTCCAGAAGAACCTTGAATAAGTTGTAAATAATCTATAACAATTAATCCAATATCTTTTTCCATTTTTAGTTTTCTACATTTTGCACGTATTTCCATTACTGAAATACCTGGTGTATCATCTATATATATTGGTGCTTCTGATAAAATTCCAGAAGCAGTAGCAAGTTTCATCCAATCATTATCTTCTATTTGACCTGTTCTAACTTTATTACTATCTACCATTGCTTCACTACACAAAATTCTATTTACTACTTGTTCTTTAGACATTTCTAGGTTAAATATTACTGCTGGAACTTTTGCTTTAACTGCTGCATTAGTTGCTATATTAATTGCAAATGCAGATTTTCCCATAGCAGGTCTTGCAGCAATTATTATTAAGTCTGAATTATGAAGTCCTGATGTCTGTCTATCTAAATCTATAAAACCTGTTGTAATACCTGAAATTTTACCTTTTTGATTATATAATTTTTCAAGTTCTGCAAAAGAAGAAACTAAAACATCTTTTATAGAATTATACCCTTTTGTAGATTTATTTTGAGATAAATCAAAAACTTTCTTTTCAGCCATATCTAAAATATTTTCTACTTCTTCTGTTTCATCATATCCGAAGAGCTATAAGTTCATTTGCTGTTTGTATTAAATTTCTAGTCATTGCTTTTTCTTCAACAATTTTAATGTATCTTTCTACATTTGTTGTAGTAGGAACTTTTTCAGGAAGTGCTGCTAAATACTCTAATCCACCAACTCTTTCAAAATTACCATTTTCCATTAATTCTGCTTTTACTGTAATTACATCTATAGGCTCACTTTTAGTATATAAACTTAACATAGCAGAATATATTGCTTTGTTATCTTCTCTATAAAAAGAATCTTCTTTTAAAACTTCTATTGCACTAACAACAGCATCTTTATCTAATAACATTGACCCGAAGCACAGCTTGCTCAGCCTGTACGTCATGTGGTGGTATCTTTCCTACATCCATTTTTTGCTTCTCCCTTTTTACATAAATCTAAACTGCTTTTACATGTACATTAACTCTAGCAACTACTCCTTCTTGTAATTTTAAATCAACTTTAAAAATTCCTTCTTGTTTTATTACCTCATTTAATAAAACTTTCTTCTTATCTATATCTACTTTTAATTGCTTTTTTAAAGATTCTGATATCTCTTTAGAAGTTACACCACCAAATAATTTTCCATTATTACCTGATTTAACTTCTATAGTAATTGTTTTATCTTTCAAGTTATCAGCCATTTTTTCAGCCTCTTCTAAATCTCTTTTCTTTTGAGCAATTTTTGCATCATTTTTAGCTTTCAAATTATTTAAATTTCCATTGTCTGCTAGAACAGCAAGTCCTTTTGGAAATAAAAAATTTCTAGCATATCCGGTCTGCTGCATTAATTATTTGATCTTTCTTACCTACACCTTTTATATCTTGTTTTAAAATCACTTTCATATTCTAAAACCTCCTTAAAATTTATTGCACCTCTAATAAATATTCGTTAATCCTAATTATAAGTTCATCATATGCTTCTTCAATAGTAAATCCTTCTAGCTGTGCCCCAGCAAGAGTTATATGTCCGCCACCTCCGAAGCTTTTCAAGTATTATTTGTACATTTATATCTCCAATAGAACGACCACTAATAACTATTTTATCTCCTGATTTACCCATAACAAATGATGCTGTTATATTACTAATTGTTAATAATTCATCTGCTGCTTTAGCACATATTAAATTTGTATTTTCATCTTCTTTTTCACAAATAGATATTGCTATATTATCTTCTACTATCTCTGCACTCTTAACTATATTAGCTATTTCATTATAGCTTACTAAATCTGCTTGAAACCATTTTTTTACTTTTATAATATCAACACCAAATTTTCTAAGATATGCAGCAGCTTCAAATGTTCTAACACCTGTTTTAAAAGTAAAATTTTTAGTGTCTACCATTATTCCACCATACAAACTTTCTGCCTCTATTAAGCTTAACTCTATATCTTCTCTTGCATATTGTATTAATTCTGTAACTAATTCAGATGCAGAAGATGCATATACTTCATGAAAAGATATCTCAGCATCATCAATATAATCTGGACTCTTCCTATGATGATCTATTATAATTTTCTTATTTGTTGCATTTAATATACTTTGAAATTCTACATATCCTTTTTTATGAGTATCTACTATTATAAGTAAAGTTTCATCAGAAATTAATTTTATTGCTTTTTCTTCTGTCACTATACATTCACTATACTCTTCAATAGAATTTAATTCTTCCCAAAATTTTCCTAAAGAACTTCCAGTTGGTTCTGTTACTATATGACATTCTTTTTCTAATGTTTTAGCTAACCTATAAATTCCAAGTGCTGAACCAATAGCATCTATATCTATATTTTTATGTCCCATTATCATAATATTACTTGACTCACTAATTGCATTAGAAATTGTTTTAGCAATATTTCTAGCTTTAACCTTAGTCCTTTTTTCTGTTTCTAAAGTTTTTCCACCATAAAACTTATACTTTCCATCTTTTCTAATAACCGCTTGATCCCCACCACGTCCGAAGTACCATTTCCATAGATACTAATGCATTTTTATATTTTTCATAATCTGTTTTACCATCATTAGTAACTGCAACACTTAAAGTAACAGGAATTTTAGAATTTGTTTCTAATGATTTTATTTTATCTAATATATTAAATTTGTCTTTTTCCATCTTACTTAAATACTGTTGTTCAAATACATAAATAAACATATTTCTTTCATTTTTTATAATTAATCCACCAGTTTCAGCAGCCCAATCCATAATAGATTTTTCTATACTTGCTAAAAGCTCAATCTTTTCTTCTGGCATAGCAGTTTGAATTATGTCATCATAATTATCTATAACAGCAATTCCAACACAAGTAGTCTCATTATTATATTTATCAAATAATTCATTGTATTTTGTATCATCAATAAAATATAAAATTAATACATATTCTTTTTGTTTCTTTCTGTCTTTCTTTTTAGCTTTAGAAATTGCTCCTCTAATTCTATATGTTTTTCCATTTATATTAAACTGTTTTATAAATTCTTGAGTATGATTATTTTCGATATCCAGTTTAATTTCTTTAACAATTGAATTCAAATAAGTATTAATTTCTATACCACTAAATACCTCTGTAAATTTCTTGCTCCTCCAAATTATATTACCATTAGTTTCTATTAATACTAATGGTATAGGAGAATTAACAAGAGTACTTTTACTTGCAGTACTTACATCCATAGTTAATTCTTCTATATGATTTACTATTTCATTTTTCTTTTTTCCATTTTCAAGAAAAGTATATACTGATACTAATAAAATAAGCACTATTGACGGCATTATCCATCTTAAATCATATATACACAAAATAATACATAAAATTACAATAATAGCTAAATATATTCTAACTTTTGCTATTATTTTACCTATAAAATTACCATTAAAATCGGACATATATTCTCCTAAAATTTCATTATCTTTTATTTCTACATTAGTATTTAACGCAATAATGTAGACTATATTATAGTACTTTTATATCAAAAAGTCAAATAAGCATAAAAGGACTAAAGATTTATAACTTTAGTCCTTTATTTTTTATTTTACTATTATTTTATGTGTTGCTGTTTTCCCAGTAATCTTATCTGTACCTGTAATTGTTACTGTACCTTCTGAAACTCCTGTAACTACTCCACTATCATTAACTGTAGCAATACTTTCATCTGATGATTCATATTCAATATCTAAAGTTGCATTAGTTGGTTTAAAAGTATAAGAAAGTGATGTTTCTGAACCAATTGAAATAGTTTTAAACTCTGAACTTATTGTTAATTTTGTAATTGGAGTAACCACATCAATATTAACTTCTGATTCAATATTATATTCAGTATTTACAACTTTAATTGTTGCACTTCCTGTTCCTATTGCTTTAACTACATTTCCTTCTACTGAAATAACTTTATCATCTGAAACTGTTAGCTCATACCCCTCTGTAACCTCTACTCCATCAATTGTAATTATTAATTCTGCTGTACCTCCATTTTTAGATAAATATGATTTATCGCAAGTAAGTTGCATTGTATGTGTTTCCTTTACAGCCTCTGGCTTAGATACATTTACAATATTTTTTCCAAAAATTTTTCCTTTATTAAGAACTATAATTAATGCAATAATTCCTGAAATAAAACATATTATAAAAGATACCTTTAACATTCTATTTAGTTTCACATTTTTACTATTTATTTCATTTTTTTTTCCCATTTGTACTCCTTATAAAACAATTTTATTTTTATATTATAACATAAATATTTTAATACGTAAATATCTATTTTTTGGAATTTATTCATCAATTAAAACATTATACTGCATTCTTTCTTTTAAATCTTGTATTTCCTTCATTTTTCCTTCTAATTCTTTAGTATAATATAAGCTTCCATTAACATCTGTTGTAACTAGATAATTAGAACATGGTACTATATCTTTAGTTGTATATAACCACCTATAATAATCTGACAATTCTATATCTAAATTATTTAAAATACTAGTTAATAATAAATCTGGACTTAAATAATCCCAATTTGTAGTATTTTTCAAATCAAAATTTGCAAGTACTAAAGCTTGTGTATTATATTTTCTATAATTATTTAATAACTCATCTTCTGTATTAAAATATGACAAGTGATTTATTATATCTTCTTTAGTTTTAGTATCTGGTAAATATGGTAGATGATCCCCATAAAATATTAATATAGTTGGCTCATCATAATTTTTAATATACTCATACATTCTACCTAATTGCTCATCTGCATTATAACAACTTTGAGAATATGATAATAATACATCAGTCATTGTATTACTTAAATTACTTGACTCTACCTTTATATCATATTCATCATATTTATCTATTTTAAATGGCATATGAGATTCAATTGTACAATTCATATAAAATAATTTTTCATCATCTTTTTTATTATCTAAAGCTTTAATAGTTTCATCCATTAAATACCTGTCAGAAGTATAATATCCACTATATTCAGATGATATATCTTTTTCCTCATATGTATCTATTCCCAAATATTTATATACATTTTCCGAATTAAAATAATCTCTTCCAAATACTACTTTTGTACTATATCCATTATTATTTAATTCTTTTATCAAAGATGGTCTATTAGCATATTTCTTATTTTTATATAATGCCATAAATGGAGTATATCCTCTACCGAAAAAGTTTAAACTATATCCTGTCAAAAATTCGAATTCTACATTAGCCGAAACGCCTCCATATGACGGAGAAATCATATTTACAAAAATACCTTCATTTTTTAATTTATTAAAGTTAGAAGTTACTTCTTTATCAAATTTTATATTATCTTTTAAAAGTTCAACATCGAAAAACGATTCTGAAAAAGTTACTATAATATTTGATTTTTCCCATAAATTTTCTTTATTTTTTGGAATATTACTTAAAATTTTCTCTAACTCATCTTTATTATAATTTTCTGGTTTAAATATTCTACTTTCTAAAACTTCTGCATACATTCCGCCGAAGTATTGTATATTCTGAGTAATATTGAGCATTTGAAGAATTATGGGCGTAATCTTTTTGAGAGTATTTATCATACACATATTTAAACATAAATTCTTTAATAAATTTAAATGGTGCAAATAAAATTATAAGAATAAACAATGGTATAACTGCTTTAAAAATTCTTTTTTTCTTATTTCCTTTTGGAATATAATTTATCTTATTTGTTATAAAAATTAAAATTGCTAAAATTACTGCTAAACAAGAAAATAATGGTGTCATTTTCCAAAGAATTTCTAAAATATCATTTTTTAATAAACTAAATATTTCCCCTGCATTTGTAGAATATACAAAATCTGAAAATGTTATTGGTTCATATGTATATGTATACCTTAATTTATTTATAAAAAGCAAAATCCATAAAAGAACTGACTGAATTATTACACTTCTTTTAGAACTTCCTGTAACTAATATTAATAATGAATGTATAATCATTATTAATATCATTGTAAACATAACTACTTTAGGTTTTAAATAATACCATATATCAACACTTTTATTAAAAACTAATATCATTATTATTATATAAATAACTGGTATTGCAACAAAAGTATATAACTCTTTTAGATATTTATCTTTTTTTATAATATTGCTTGGTAAATCTTCGTTTTCTTCCATTTTGTCTCCATTTCTTTTCAAATTAAAATGACTAAGCACATTTTACTTAGCCATTTTAGCACATTTTTTTTAATTATTCAATATAACTTTTATTTAAGTTTCAGTGTTTTTACTTATGTTATTATAAAAGCATCAAAACTTAAATACTTTTATCTACATTCTGGAATATTTCTTGAAACTGGAATTTCTTCCATAACTCCATCTTTTGAAATATTATATCTCTTATCTACTAGATCTTCTACCAAATCTATTCTATGAGTTACAATTATCAACATCATATTATTCTCTTTTGCAAAATTTGTTATAAGTGCTAATTGCTCTTTAATTAAGTTATCTTCAACATTTCCGAACAGGTTCATCTACTATTAAAACTGACGAATTATCTTTAATTCTATAAAATACTTTTACCAAAGCTAATCTCCTTTGCTGACCTGTAGAAAATTGCATAAATTTTCTTGTACTTAAACTACTAAAAATCTCCTTATTATATAGCCTCAAATCCTTCATTATTTTAGAAAAACGATTTCTATCTTCTTCTGATAAATCTTTTAGTCTTTCTTTACCTGTTATTTGCTTTAGAACACTGGTTTCATCTCCTAAATTTGTGCTAGGTCTAAATGCAGTCCACTCTTTTCCTAATGAATCCACCACTTCTCCATTATCTAATTCTATGCAATTTCTATTATTTATATCTCCACGCTTAACTAATCTTAAAAAAGTACTTTTTCCTGTTCCAGACTCACCAGATAATAATACTGTTTCTCCTCTTTTTATAGAAAATTCTGGAACATCAAGTTTCGTATTATAAGAAACTTCACCTGTTTTATAATTAGTAGTAGGATAAAATTTTCCTTTCAAATTAGTTATTTTAAAACCGTTAAATGTTTTTTTGGCTCCTTCTAATAAATATACTTTTGCTCCCATTTGATTCATAATATTATCTACTTCTTTTTGCAAACTATTAAATTCTAACTCTAAATCATAATTATCTATCATTTTATAAATTACTCTTATTAGAGAATTAATAAGTCCTTTAGTGTTTCCTATTTCAAAAATCACTTTTGATAATAATTTAGCATCAATTTTATTATCTATTGAATTTTTACCTAATTGTTTATTAGTATAAATTCCTACAACTATAGCCATAGCAATATTATTAGCCATTCTAATTAAATTTGATCTGTTCCTATCTATTTTTCTGAGTTTTTTAGAATCATTCAAATAATAGATTATGTCTTCAATGTTTTCTTCTCTTGCCTTATAACTTATTGGTTCATCTTTATATAATTCATTAATTAATCTCAATTCTTTTCTTTCTATTAAATTTGCCTCTTGAATATGTGCATCCTCAAAAAATCTTTCTGATAAGCTTAAAACACTTGATATAATAGTAGCACCTGTTATTAATATTGTAGAATTATTATCTGTTTTTTTATCATCTTTTATTTGATTATACAAAACTCCCAAAAATCCAATAATACTATATCCTAATCCAATGTAATTAGAAATTTTATTCTCTTTTACTTTCCTTTTTTCATTATTATAATATAGTAAAATCCTTTTTACTTCTTCAGGTGTCATTGGAACATCATATTTAATACCATCTTTTTGTTCTTGTTTCAAAATTATACCATCTCTAGCTGCTTGTAAAATATTAGGCACAACATCTAAATTTTCTATATCATTTTTAATATGTCGTCCTATTTCCACTTCTCTTTGAATACTTGAAATAAAAAAATTTATTGTTCCTTGAAAGTTAATTAAACTTAATTTAATATTTGTTATATCACTTTTTTCTGTAATCATTCTATCTTGCATAATTTTTAGACCATCTCTTAAATATGTAGATAACAAATTTAAACCTATAGAAATATTTTCTAAATCTGATGAACTAATCCTACCAGATTTATATGAATTCTTTATAGGTTTATCTTTACTCTTTACATTATTGTTTAATTTCATAGTTAACATTTTTATGACACTTCCATCTTTGGTATTAAAATTATTATTTTTAGATTTCATAATAAAATCCCTCCAAATTTTACCAAAATAACAGTTTTATTATATCACATTATGTTAACTCTTACAATACTTTTTTTAAAACAGGAATTCTATAATACCATTAAATACTGGGGTAAATAAACTATTTAATAAGTACTATTGGTTAATCTTCTTTATTATTCATTGCATATTCAATACAGTTTATTATTAAAGTATTTAATGAAATATTATGCCTATTTGCATAAATTGAAGTTTCACTATGTAATCTTTCTGGTAATCTCAAAGTTAATCTTATCTCATTACTTTTATAATTTTCTGGCTTAAATCCCATTTTTTCCACCTTCCTATTTTTATATTATAAGTTAACCATATTTTGGTTTAATAATAAAGTGTCAAAATTTGGTGTTGAATTATGTCGAATTTTGTATTAAAATAATAATGAAATTAGTGAAAGGACTCATTTTATGATTAAATTATCCCATAGTGAATTCTATGTAATGCGTATTATATGGAAAAAAGGAAAAGCTACATCTTTTGATATATTAAATAGTATAAAAGAAACAAATGATATTTCTCCCAACTCTGTAAGAACTCTTTTATCACGATTACTTAGAAAAAAAGCTATTGAAATAACAGAAAAAAATGGTAAAACTTATGTTTATAAAGCTCTATTAAACAAACAAGAATTCATAAATGCAGAAACTGATCACTTTATAGAAACTGTATTTAATGGTTCAAAAGAAGATTTACTTTTAACTTATTATAAAGAAGGTAAATTGACCAAACAATATTTAATTGAACTTTATCATAAATTAGAAGAATAAAAATAAAAAAATCAGGCCCAAACCTGATTTTTTATTTTTATTCTTCTAAAAGACTAAGCAAAGCTTCTGTTTCAGTATCAACTACTATATCTTCAGTATTTATTCTCAAATCTTGATATTTTTTAAGACCTGTTCCTGCTGGTATTAATTTACCAATAATAACATTTTCTTTTAATCCTATCAAGTTATCTACCTTTCCTTTAATTGCAGCATCTGTTAATACTTTCGTTGTTTCTTGGAATGAAGCCGCTGATAAGAAACTTTCTGTTGCAAGTGAAGCCTTTGTAATTCCAAGTAAAATCCTTTTTCCTGTTGCTGGTCTTTTTCCTTCTTCTATTAATTGCTTATTTACTTCTTCAAATTCTATCATATCAACCAAAGAAGCAACATAGAAACTACTATCTCCACTATCCTCTATTCTTATCTTTCTAAGCATTTGTCTAGAAATAACTTCAATATGTTTATCATTAATATCAACACCTTGATTTCTATAAACTTTTTGAACTTCTGCAATTATATATCTATAAACTCCCTCTGGACCTTTAATCAATAATAACTCATTTGGATTTACAGAACCTTCTGTCAATTGTTCTCCAGCTTCAACTGTATCTCCTTGTTTTACTCTAAGTTTTGAACCAAAACTTACAACATAAGTTTTACTATCATCTTTCCCTGTAACAGTAACTTCTTTTCTCTTCTTATTATCTGCTATTGAAACAACACCATCAATCTCAGAAATAGTAGCCAAACCTTTTGGATTTCTAGCTTCAAATAATTCTTCAACCCTAGGAAGACCTTGTGTAATATCTCCACCTGCTACACCACCACTATGGAATGTTCTCATAGTAAGCTGTGTACCTGGCTCACCAATAGATTGAGCTGCTATAATACCAACAGATTCTCCTATATTAACTTTTTCTCTTGTAGCTAATCCCATACCATAACATTTTCTACAAGCACCATGTTTACATTTACATCCAAGTACTGAACGTACATTAACTCGTTTTATCCCACTGTCAACTATCTTATTTGCAATTTTATCTGTTATCATTGTTTCAGTATCAACTAAAAGTTCTCCTGTTTCTGGATCTTTTACATCCTCTACTACATATCTACCAATAAGTCTTTCATCTAATTTTTCAAGAACTTGATTTCCATCTTTAATGTCTTCTACTATTATTCCTTCATTAGTTCCACAATCTTCTTCTCTAATTACTATATCTTGAGAAACATCAACTAATCTTCTTGTTAAATATCCTGAATCGGCTGTTCTTAAAGCAGTATCTGTTAAACCTTTTCTAGCACCATGTGAAGATACGAAATATTCTAGAGTATCTAATCCTTCACGGAAACATGACTTAACTGGTATTTCAACAGCCTTACCTGAAGTATTTGCCATAAGTCCACGCATACCTGCAATTTGTCTTAACTGATTCATATTACCTCTGGCACCAGATTGAGCCATCATATAAATTGGATTTAATTCATCAAAATTATGTTTCATAGCTTCAGTTACATCATCTGTAGCCTTTTCCCATACTTTAATGACTTCATTATATCTATCTTCTTCAGTAAGTAATCCCCTTGAATAACTTTTTAATATATTTTCAACTTTTTTATCTGCTTCTGAAAGAATTGTTTTCTTTGCCTCTGGAACTGAAACATCAGCAACAGAAACTGTAATTGCAGCTCTTGTTGAATATTTATATCCAGTTGCTTTTATATAATCCAATACTTCTGCAGCTTTTGATAATCCATGTACATTGATACATTTTGCTACTATTTTTCCTAGATTTTTCTTCATAACTAAGAAATCAACTTCTAAATCAAATTCTTTTTCAGGATCTGTTCTATCTACAAATCCCAAATCTTGAGGAATTCCTTGATTATATATCAATCTACCAACAGTTGTTTCAATAGTTTTTTGTTTTATTTCTCCATCTACTTCTTTTTGACGTCTTATTTTAACTTTACAATGTAATCCTACATCTCCATTTTGATATGCCATTAAAGCTTCATCTTCATCTTTAAAGTACATACCTTCACCTTTTTCACCAGCAATTTCAACTGTTAAATAATAAGCACCTAAAATCATATCTTGTGTTGGAACTGTAACTGGTTTACCATCTTGTGGTTTTAAAAGGTTATTTACAGATAACATTAAATATCTTGCTTCAGCCTGTGCTTCCGGTGTTAAAGGAACATGTACAGCCATTTGGTCACCATCAAAGTCTGCATTGAACGCTGTACAAACTAATGGATGAAGTTTTATAGCTCTACCTTCAACAAGAATAGGTTGGAATGCCTGAATTCCAAGTCTATGTAATGTCGGAGCACGATTAAGCATTACTGGATGGTCTTGAATAACCTCTTCTAAAATATCCCATACTTCTGGTCTTAATTTCTCAACCATTCTTTTTGCATTTTTAATATTATGTGCCAAACCTCTTGCCACTAATTCTTTCATAACAAATGGTTTAAATAATTCAACTGCCATTTCTTTTGGAAGTCCACATTGATAAATTTTAAGTTCTGGTCCAACTACAATAACTGAACGCCCTGAATAATCAACACGTTTACCAAGCAAGTTCTGACGAAAACGTCCTTGTTTTCCTTTAAGCATATCTGATAAAGATTTTAAAGGTCTATTTCCTGCCCCTGTAACTGGTCTTCCACGTCTTCCATTATCAATTAAAGCATCTACTGACTCCTGAAGCATTCTTTTTTCATTTCTAACAATAATTTCAGGAGCTCCAAGTTCTAATAATCTTTTTAATCTATTATTTCTATTAATAACTCTTCTATATAAATCATTTAAATCTGATGTTGCAAATCTACCACCATCCAATTGAACCATTGGTCTTATTTCTGGTGGAATAACTGGAACAACATTCATTATCATCCATTCTGGTTTATTTTGTGATAATCTAAAGCTCTCAACTGTATCTAATCTTTTTATTATTTTAGCTTTTTTTTGTTCACTAGCTTTTTCTAAATCTTTTTTCAAAGTTTGAGCTAATTTTTCTATATCTATTTCTTCCAATAATTTCTTTATAGCCTCTGCTCCCATTTCAGCTTTAAAAGAATCTCTACCATATTTCTCTACTGCTTCATGATATTCTTTTTCATTTAAAACTTGGCATTTCATAAGACCAGAAGTACCTTTATCAACTACTATATATGAAGCAAAATATATAATTTTTTCTAGACTTCTTGGAGATATATCAAGCATTAAAGCAATTCTACTAGGAATACCTTTAAAATACCAAATATGAGCTATTGGAGCTGCAAGTTCTATATGTCCCATTCTTTCTCTTCTTACTTTTGAAGTTGTAACTTCAACACCACATCTATCACAAACTATTCCTTTATATCTAACTCTTTTATACTTACCACAATGACATTCCCAGTCCTTTGTAGGACCAAATATTTTCTCACAGAATAGACCGTCCTTTTCAGGTTTTAAAGTTCTATAATTAATAGTTTCTGGCTTTTTTACTTCACCATGAGACCATTCTCTAATTTTCTCATCTGAAGCTAAGCCTATTTTAATTTTATTAAAATTTTCTAATTCTTCCATGAATTAGCCTCCTTTTATTTATCTTCCTCATCATCGCCATTAAATTCTTCAAGTTCATCTAATTCTTTCAATATTTCATCATCTGGTATTTCTTCATCTAAAATATTTGTAAAAAACTCATCTTCTTCATCTTGATACTCTTCTGTTTCATCTGTTTCAGTTTCTTCAACATCTACTTCTAAATCTTCTTCTAAAACATGTGCATTTCCGTCATCTTCATATTCAGAATTTTCTTTTATTTCAAGTTCTTTGTCTTCATCATCATATAATTTTAAATCTAGTCCTAAAGATTGAAGTTCTTTAATTAAAACTTTAAATGATTCTGGAATTCCTGGTTCAGGAATATTTTCTCCTTTAACAATTGCTTCATAAGTTTTTACACGTCCTATTACATCATCTGATTTTACTGTTAAAATCTCTTGTAATGTATATGCAGCACCATAAGCCTCTAATGCCCAAACTTCCATCTCTCCAAATCTTTGTCCACCAAATTGTGCTTTACCACCTAAAGGTTGTTGTGTAACTAATGAATATGGTCCAGTTGAACGAGCATGTATTTTATCATCAACTAAATGGTGAAGTTTTAACATATACATGACACCTACTGTAACTGGTTTATCAAATGGATCTCCTGTTCTTCCATCATATAAAATTGTTTTACCATTTGTTTCTAATCCAGCTGTTTCTAACATTGTTTCAATATCTTCTTCTGATGCACCATCAAATACTGGTGTAGCTATATTCCATCCTAGTAATCTTGCAGCAGCACCTAAATGTACTTCAAGCACTTGCCCCAAATTCATACGAGAAGGAACTCCAAGTGGATTTAAAACTACATCAACTGGTGTACCATCTGGTAAAAATGGCATATCTTCTTCTGGCATAATTCTTGAAATAACACCTTTGTTTCCATGACGTCCAGCCATTTTATCTCCAACTGATATTTTTCTTTTTTGAGCAATATAAACTCTAATTATTTGATTAACTCCAGGACCTAATTCATCTGAATTTTCTCTAGTATAAACTTTAACATCAACTATTGTTCCTTGTTCCCCATGTGGTACTCTCAAAGAAGTATCTCTAACTTCTCTAGCTTTTTCTCCAAAAATAGCTCTCAATAATCTTTCTTCAGCTGTAAGTTCTGTTTCTCCTTTTGGAGTAACTTTACCAACTAATATATCTCCTGGTCTAACTTCTGCACCAATTCTAATAATACCGTTTTCATCTAAGTCACGAAGAGAATCTTCACCTACATTTGGTATATCTCGAGTAATTTCTTCTGGTCCGAAGTTTTGTATCACGACATTCACAATCATAATCTTCTATGTGCAATGATGTTAATACATCCTCTTTTACTAATCTTTCATTTAACAAAATAGCATCCTCATAATTATATCCTTCCCAAGTTGTAAAAGCTATAAGTAAATTTTTACCAAGTGACATTTCTCCATTCTTAGTGGCAGGTCCATCTGCAATAATGTCTCCTCTTTTTACTTCCTCTCCTTCTTTTACAATTGCTCTTTGATTTATACAAGTTCCACCATTTGTTCTTTTAAATTTTCTTAATTGGTAAACATGTTTTTTACCATTTTTTTCAGTAATATCAATTTGATCTCCAACTACTCTAGTAACCACACCATCTTCATTTGCAAGAACTACAGTACCAGAGTCTTTAGCAGCTCTATATTCAATTCCTGTTCCAACCATTGGAGACTCTGTAAGCATTAATGGCACGGCTTGACGTTGCATGTTTGCACCCATTAAAGCACGGTTTGCATCATCATGTTCCAAGAATGGAATCATAGCAGCAGCAACTGAAACTAATTGTTTTGGAGAAATATCCATATAATCAACTTCTGATGCTGGAACTTCTTTGATATCTGATAAATATCTAACTCTTATTCTACTATTTACAAATTTATTATTTTTATCTAAAGGTTCAGAAGCCTGACAAATGCTACTTCCATCCTCTTCATCAGCTGTCATATAAACAATTTCATCTGTAACTTTTCCTGTTTCTTTATCAACTTTTCTATATGGTGTTTCAACAAAGCCATAGTCATTTATAATACAAAATGTTGCTAATGCTGATATAAGACCAATATTTGGTCCTTCTGGAGATTCAATAGGGCATAATCTTCCATAATGTGTATAATGAATATCACGAACCTCAAATCCAGCTCTTTCCCTAGATAATCCACCAGGTCCTAAAGCTGAAATTCTTCTTTTATGAGTTAATTCTGAAAGTGGATTACATTGATCCATAAATTGTGACAATTGAGAACTTCCAAAGAATTCTCTAATTGAAGATGTTATTGGCTTTGTATTAATTAAAGTTTGTGGTGTTATAACATCTAAATCCTGTATTGTCATTCTTTCTCTAACTACTCTCTCTAACCTTGTTAAACCAATTCTAAATTGATTTTGTAAAAGTTCTCCAACACATCTTATACGTCTATTTCCTAAATGATCAATATCATCATTTTTTCCTAAACCATGCTCCAAATTTAATAAATAGTTTATAGAAGCTAAAATATCTTCTGTAACTATATGTTTTGGAACAAGTTCAAAACGTCTTTCATTAATTACACGTTTTAAATCTTTTGAATCTGTATTTTCTAATATGTTTTTCAATACTTCATAATTTACAGGAACTTTAATTTTAGCATATTCAGCTATTTCTGGATCAACATATTCAGTAATATCAACTGTACCATTACCAATAACTTTAACCTTTTCTCCATCAACATCAACATATACTACATTAATTCCACTATTTTGAATTGTTTTAGCTACATCTTTAGAAATTTTCTCATCTTTTTCTACCAAAACTTCTCCTGTATCTGGATGAACTATTGTCTCAAAAGATATTTGATTTTCTATTCTTGATGATAAACTTAATTTTTTATTATATTTATACCTACCAACTCTAGCTAAATCATAACGTCTACTATCAAAAAATAATCCATCAAATAAATTTCTGGCAGCATCTACTGTTGGTAATTCTCCTGGTCTTAATTTTTTATAAATTTCTATTAAAGCTTCATCAGAACTTTTTATTGGATCTTTAGCTATTGTTGCTAAAATTTTATCTTCTTCTCCAAAGAACTCAATAATTTTTTCATCAGTATCAAGTCCTAAAGCTCTTAATAATGATGTAACTGGTAATTTTCTTGTTCTATCAATTCTAACATAGAAAATGTCATTACTATCAGTTTCATATTCAAGCCATGCACCTCTAATTGGCATTACAGTTGAAGTATATATTTTTTTACCAGTTTTGTCATATGTAGAATCATAATAACAACCTGGTGAACGAACTAACTGACTAACTACAACTCTTTCAGCACCATTTATAACAAATGTACCACTATCTGTCATAACTGGAAAATCACCCAAATAAATTTCTTGTTCTTTAATTTCTCCTGTTTCACGGTTAATTAATCTTACCTTTACATGTAATCTTGTTGCATATGTAGCATCTCTTTCTTTTGCTTCTTCTAAAGTATATTTTGTACTTTCTTCCATATAGTAATCAAAAAATTCTAGTACAAGGTTCCCAGTATAGTCCATTATAGGTGAAATATCTTCTAATACTTCTCCTAAACCTTCCTTAATAAACCAATTGTAAGAATCTTTTTGAACTTGAATAAGATTTGGAATATCAATACTATCTCCAATCTTAGCAAAAGTCTTACGTACACATTTTTCATGTACAACGTCTTTTACGTTTACCTTTTTCAAAATAAACCACCCTTTACCCTTTATTTATATTTAGCAGGATTATTTTTTCTTTATGGAAGTCCTTCTTGTGATAGAAAGTTATTATACTATTTTAAAATCCCTGCCAGAAAATCTTAAAATAATATAGTTCCAATCTAACCAATTCCTCAACCATAAAGCTAGAAGTTATATATTAGAAACTTTTCATGAATTAACTTTTAAATTTCCAATACACTATAAAAATGAATTAAAAAATTATTTAGAGCTTAAATAATAATTAAAATACTATATAATTATAGTACAATCCTCTTAGGGAGTCAAGCCTTTTTAGGAATTTTGTTACAAAAATATTACAAAAAACATTTACTTTTTATGTAAATTATGATAAAATATTTCTACTTTATGCTTGACAGCTATGTATCTTTCTATTTTTGAATACTCTGCTATAGAGTATAAAGAAAAAACTAAGAAAGGTGGGAAACTATGGAACCCATGAAAAAAGGGAAGGTCCGGGACATATATGATCTCGGAAATCAGTTACTCATTGTAACCTCAGATCGGATTTCAGCATTTGACTCCGTTCTACGTGATGAAATTCCCAGAAAAGGTGTAATCTTAAATCAAATGTCAGCATTTTGGTTTAATTATCTTCATGATGTTATTCCAAATCATATGCTTACAATCTGTAACACAGATATGCCTGCGGAATTTCAGACTGAGGAATTTGAAGGCCGGTGCATGTTGGTTAAGAAGCTTAAGATGCTTCCTATCGAAGCTATCGTCCGTGGTTACATTACTGGATCTGGCTGGGAATCTTACCAAGTTACAGGAAAAGTATGCGGTATCACATTACCTAACAGATTACAGGAGTCAGAGCAGTTGCCTAAGGCAATTTTTACGCCAACAACAAAAGCAGAATTTGGTCATGATCAGCACATTACGATGGCTGACACCATAGCTTTACTTGGTGAAAAAATGGCAAAACAGGTACAGGAAGTATCCATTAGGATCTATACCCAGTGTGCTGAATATGCAAAACAGCATGGTATCATAATTGCTGACACCAAGCTCGAATTTGGCATTGATGACAATGGTAACTTGGTACTTGCAGATGAAGTTCTGACACCTGACAGCAGTCGCTTCTGGTCAGCTAAGAATTACAAAGTTGGTCAATCTCAGAACAGCTTTGATAAGCAGTTTCTTCGTAATTGGCTCAAAGAAACCAATTGGAATAAGGAGCCTCCTGCTCCAAAACTTCCAAAAGGAATAATCTCTCTTACGTCTCAAAAATATATTGAGGCATATGAGAAACTGACTGGAAATAATCTATTATTGTAAATCAAATAATGCCCCCGATTACCGTAAGGTAATCGGGGGCATTTATTTATAATTCTAATTCTTTCTTTTTATTTTTCTCATCAATAAAATCAAGTACTAATATTTTTATTAAAGATATAATTGGAACTGCTAAGAACATTCCTAATACTCCAAAATATGCTCCAAAGAATGTAACCGAAAATACAATTAATATTCTACTTAATTCTAGTGAATCTCCTAATATCTTAGGGTTTATAATATTAGCATCAATTTGCTGTAAAATTATAATCACTAATGCAAGCCATAAAGCTTTTGCTATTCCACCAGTAAATACTGTTATAATTATAGCAATTCCTACTGCAACTATAGCACCAAAATATGGTATTATATTAAATAGTCCTATCATAAATCCTAATAATACTGCATATTTTACATTCATTATTGACATTGCAACAGAAGTTATAATCCCAACAACTATAGCATCAATAATTTGTGCTGAAATAAATTTATAAAAAATACTATTTGTTTCTTTATAATATTTAAGCATCTTTTTATATCCTTTTTTACTACAAATTGCACCAAAGAAATTTTTTAAAAAACTTTTTATATCACTTCTTTCTAATAATATATATATTGAAATTACAACAGTTACAAATAAATTAAATACTATATTTACTGTATCTTTTATTCCTTCTATATATTTATTTATATTATTAAAATCAAATAAATTAATTATATTTTCTGTTAAGTTAATTTCTTCTATTTTTTTTACTAATTCAGCAGCATTTAATTTCGAAAATATTGAATCTTCTGGTAAATTGTTTAAATAATCGATCGCACTATTATAATAATTAGGTAAACTTTTCGCAAGCTCTATAATACTTTCTGATAATGTAGGAAGTATTATATTTATAAGTATTACTATTAGTATAATAATTAAAACATACATAGTTACAACACTTAAAGTTCTTGCTCTTTTTGCAATAAATTTTACTCTAATTTTTTTATAAGTATTCTCAATTTTTCTACATGGTGTATATAACATATATGCTAAAAGTATTCCTAAACCAAATGGCATTAATAATCCTATAAGTCCATTAAACCATGTAAAAATTATACCAAAACTATCAATTGTTTTATATATAGTTATAAGTGCTACTGCAAATATAAACCATGCAACATATTTTCTCCATGAGCTTTCTTTCATAAATCCACCTCTATTTCTAACTCAACAGGACAATGATCACTCCCTAAAATATTTGGATAAATCTTAGATTCTTTAATTTTACCTTTTAATCTTTCAGATACAATAAAATAGTCTATTCTCCATCCCACATTCTTTTCTCTAGCTTTTCCCATATAAGACCACCAAGAATAAGCATCTGTCTTATTAGGATACAAAAACCTAAATGTATCTACAAATCCTGTTTCTAATAATTTTGTCATTTTATCTCTTTCTTCATCTGTAAACCCAGCATTACCTTTATTTGTTTTGGGATTTTTTAAGTCTATTTCATTATGTGCTACATTTAAATCTCCACATAAAATAACTGGTTTCACTTTATCTAACTTCTTTAAATACTCTCTAAAATCATCTTCCCACTGCATTCTATAATTCAATCTTGTAAGTTCTCTTTGTGCATTAGGAGTATAACAATTTACTAAATAAAATTTATCATATTCAACGGTAATAACTCTTCCCTCTTGATCATGTAAATCTATATCAATACCATATTTTACGCTTATAGGTTTAATCCTACTAAAAACTGCTGTTCCTGAATAACCTTTTCTTATAGCACTATTAAAATATTTACTATAATTTTCAAATTCAATATCTAGCTGACCTTCTTGCATTTTAGTTTCTTGAATACAAAAAATATCACTATTTAATTCTTCAAAAGCTTCCTTAAAACCTTTATTTACAACTGCTCTTAAACCATTTACATTCCAAGAAATTAATTTCAATTTGCTTATACTCCTTTTGTATACTATTTTTATTGTCATTATACTTTAAAACCTTTAAATTATCAACACTTTTTAGCATTCTTAATAAAAATTTAATAATACTTTCTTTTACAAATTATTACTATTTATGTGTACTTCCCTAATAATAAACTAAAACATTATTGATTTTATATGATTTATATAAATCTTTTTGTCTTTTATATAGATTTCAATAACATCAAATCTTATATTTTTATTCATAAGTTTATTCTTATATAAGTAATATTTAGTAGCATTCCAAATATGTTTTTTCTTATAAAAATTTACAGCATCTATTGGACTTCCATATTTATTTGTTCTCCTAGTTTTTACTTCACAAAATATATATTCGTTTCTATCTTTAGCAATAATATCAATTTCACCTTGTTTACACATAAAATTCTGTTCTAAAATTTTATAACCTCTTATTTTTAAAAATTTAACTGCTATATTTTCACCAAATTTTCCTATCTTTTTATAATCATTCTCCAATTTTCTTTATATACCCGTACTCCTATAATTTGTTCTACTAAGTCCTCTATTTCCATAAGTGTTAATAGTTTTGCTGTACATCTTATGTTATTTCTAGTTTTCATAGAAATTTCCTCTAAACTAATTGGAATATCTCCTAATAGCTCATATATTTTTCTATATTCTTGTTTTATTTTATTATTATGTATAATAATTCTCTTTTTTCTTTTTAAAAGCTCTGGAAAATCTATTAATATATCATTTATATTCATAACTAATTTTGCTCCTTTTTGTATGAGCATATTTACACCCACTCCATAACTACTATCTAATCGTCCTGGTAATGCATAAACTTTCTTTTTCTGTTGCCAAGCTAAATTAGCAGTAATACTTGTTCCACTTCTATAAGCTCCTTCTATTACCAAAACACCTTCTGATAAACCACTTACTATTCTATTTCTATATGGAAAATTCTTAGTCTTAAATTCAACATTATCTTCATATTCAGTAATTATGAGTCCATTTTCATTTATAATCCTTTCATAAATATCTATATTTTGATCAGGGTAAACCCTATTAAAACCTGTTCCCATAACTGCAATTGTTTTTCCTCCTGCATTTAAAGTCTCTTCATGTGCAATTCTGTCTGTTCCCTTTGCCATACCACTTACCACTACAATATCTCTTAGTGCTATTTCTTTTGTAAACTCTTTAGCATATTTTATCCCATAATTTGTTATATTTCTAGTTCCAACAATAGCTAAACTAATTTCATTTAACAAATTTAAATTTCCTTTATAAAATAATCTCTCTGGTGGATTTTTTATTTGTTTTAACTTTTGAGGATAATATTTACTTTTTATATCAATAAATTCACTCATTTTTCATCTAAACTCCTATATTGTATTGCTTCTAATATATGCTCTTTACATATATTTTCCATATTATCCAAATCAGCAATAGTTCTAGCAACTTTTAATATTTTAAAATATGTCCTTGCACTTAAATTCATTCTTTCAAAAAATTGATTTAATAAATCTTTAGAAACTTTATCTAATTTACAAAATCTATTTATAAGTTTTGTATCTAATTCTGAATTAGTTTGTATTCCATATTTTTTATACCTTTTAATTTGTATATCTCTTGCATTATTTACTCGTTTTCTTATTTGAGAAGATGTTTCTTGTATACATTTGCTAAAACTATTATATTTTATATTAGGAACTTCTACTTGCATATCTATCCTATCTAAAAGTGGTCCACTTATCTTACTTTTATAATTATTTATTTGAAAATTTGTACATTTACATTTTCTTTCACTACTTCCTAAATATCCACATGGGCATGGATTCATACTTGCAACCAACATAAAATTAGATGGATACATAAAACTTGCTTGAATTCTGCTAATCAAAACCTTTTTATCTTCTATAGGACCTCTTAATGCTTCTAATACATTTCTATCAAACTCGGATAACTCATCTAAAAACAACACTCCCTTATGCGATAAACTTATTTCTCCAGGCTTTGGAACCCTTCCACCTCCTATTAAACTTACTTTTGAAATAGTATGATGTGGTATTCTAAATGGTCTTTTAGTGATTAAATAATTATCCTTCGTATTGCCAAAAATACTATATATCTTTGTAACTTCTAATGCATCTTCAAAACTTAAATTAGGTAAAATAGTAGCAATTCTTTTAGCCATCATTGTTTTTCCAATACCAGGAGACCCAATCATTAATATATTATGAAATCCTGAAACTGCAATTTCTAAAGCTCTTTTTACTCCATTTTGTCCTTTTACATCACTAAAATCAATGTCAAAACTATCAGTTTTATTAAATAACTGATTAATATTTACAAATTCCCTTTTTATCAAAATTTCATTATTTAAATAACATATTAGTTCTTTTAATGAACTTACTCCAATAACCTCAATTCCATTTACAACAGCTGCTTCCTTTGCATTGTTTTTTGGAACTATAATTTTCTTTATACCATTTCTTAGGGCTTCTATACACATAGGAAGTACTCCATTAATACTTTTCAAGTCTCCATTTAAAGAAAGTTCCCCAATAAAAACTACATTTTTTAATTCTTTAATTTTTATTATACCCATAGCTTTTAAAACTCCTATTGCAATTGGTAAATCCAAAAATGATCCTTCTTTTCGTATATCAGCTGGTGAAAGATTTATAATATATTTTCTACTTAATAAGTCTATTCCACAATTTTTAATAGCTGTTCTAATTCTCTCTTTTGATTCTTTAACTCCAATATCAGGAAGTCCAATAATTTGCCAACCAGGCATTCCAGATGATATATCTACTTCTACATTAACTAAAATACCCTCTAAACCTTGAAGTACAATACTTTTTATAACCGATAACATAATCCTCCATATATATTTTTAATTTTTAAAATGATTTTTTTGGCGAAACGCCAAGAACTTTTTGAATTAATTGTTCAAATAATAGCACACTTTATTTTTTATGTCAATAATTTTTTAGCTTTCTCTTGTATTTTAAAAACAAATATTATATATTAAAATTACAGGAGGCAAATAAATTGAAAGAAAAAGAAAATTTAATATTTGCAAAAATAGATGACAAAATAAAATTTTGTACTTCTAAAAAACAAATTACACATACTGATTTTTTTACAGAACCAGAAATTTTGAAAATAGAAAAATATTTATCTTCTTTAAAATTTAAAAATTACTTCTTCTTTGGTGGATTAGAAGAAAGCGATAGAAAAATGTTATTTTTTTATCCTGACAAATTAACTTTTGAAATGGCTTTTAAAAATATAAACTCAATTTTAAATGCTATACGCATAACATTACCAAATAATCTAATTTCTAGTTTTCAACATAGAGATTATTTAAGCACAATAATGAAACTTGGTATTATACGAGAAAAGTTTGGAGATATCATAGTATATGATAAAGGTGCTGATATAATAGTACAAAATGAAAATACAAAATATTTTAAAGAAAATTTAAACGAACTTACCAGATTTAAAAAATCTACAATTGAAATTATAGATATCTCTAATATAAAAAAATCTACACGGAAATTTAGAAGAATTTTCTATAATAGTAAATTCTATGAGAATAGATAACTTTGTTTCTGAACTGGCACACTGTTCACGAAAAAAAGCAGAAGAATTAATTAAAAATGAACGTATTATGATAAACTACGAAACTATATGTAAGAATTCAAAACAAATAAATATAAATGATATAATAGTTATAAGAGGATTTGGAAAATATACAATAAAAGAAATTGTAAGAAAAACAAAAAACAATAAATTAATTATAACTATTTTACATAAAACATGAGAGATGATAAAAATCTTATCATCTCTCTTTTTATTTAATAAACATAACATTCTAGGTTTCTTCTTCCAAAGCTTACACACTCACCATAGGTATCCATATATACATCAATACGGTTATTAGTAATTGCTCCACCTCTATCTTGAACTACAAACCATCCACCATTTGCTTGATTTGCAAAGTATGGTATATAAACAACTGTACCAATTGGAATAGATGGACCAGCTGCTACTGTATACCAAGAAGATGCCATAGCTCCTGATGATGTTCTTCCATATGATGGATCTGAACTACTTTTTCCACAAGTAGAAGCTGTATATGCAGAAACATTCATTGTTGTAGCTCTTGGTTCTTTTCCTTGAACAGCTCCACCAAGTGAAGCACCTGCTGTTGACGCTCTAGAACGAGATACTACCTTTGATGATATTTGGACAATTTTATCAACTGGTTCTTTTACTATTGTTTCTGAAATTGTTACTCTTTCAATTTCAGTATTATCTTGATATTTTACTTTATATTTAATTTCTTTTATACCATTTTGTCCTTCTTGAAGAACAGAATCTTTTGTTTCTGTGCCTGATTTTGAGACATCTTTTGTAACAGTCTCATAAGGAATTTCTATTTGTTCAGTAATTATTTTTTCAGTAATAGTAACATAATTTCCTAATATTTGTTCAGTTGTAACACTTGAAACTTCATCAGCAACTACTACTTTTTGCTCTCCTATCTTACTAATTTCAATAGTTCTAGTAGCAGTTATATTACAATCTAAACCTGGTTCCACTTCCTCATCTTCCAATAAAACTATATTATTTTCCTCTAATATATCAGAAATCTTTATCTTTTTAGTAACAACTGATATTGATGTATCATCTGAGAACTTTATAGTTATATAATTTACATCAGATTTAGTAGCAAAAACTCCAATAACTAATAAAGAAATTACTATAATGCTTATAAAAACAATTTTTCTAATAATCCTTATGGACGATTTTTCTTCTGTTTTCATAAATTTGTCTCCTCCTTCTTAAAGTGACATTGTCATTATACTATTAATTCCATTTATTGTCAATCAATTTAATAGTTTCATTTAAATTACTATTTTAAGTTTAAAAATCCCTAAATAGAAAGGATTTTTATTGTCTTTATATTACATAATATTCATGAAATTTAAAATTATTACAAATTTTTAATAATTATCCCCCAGTATAACTGGGGGATTTTCATATGCGCCTATAAGGCTC
>CANRSD010000015.1 GCA_947642355.1 uncultured Clostridia bacterium | reverse complement strand
AAATACTTGCGGGTTACCCTGCTGGGAAGATAGGAAGTCGCCAGTTTTTTATATTTATTTAAAAAGTAGAAATTAGTAATGTAAATATATTATTAATTTCTGCTTTTTATGTTTATAAAATATAATTATCTATAATATATTTTACAATTTCAGTATTACTTATATTTAAAGCTTTATATATTAGTATTTGTGTTTCTAAACTAGGATAGCATTCTTTTTTTTCTATTCTTACTAATTGTCTTAAACTTATATTTGCTTTTTCTGCTAATTGTTGCTGTGTCATATTTTTTAATTTTCTCATTTTTTTTATATCTTTCATTTTGCCTCCTAACAATTAAATATTAATATGATTTTTGTTATTTGTATATTGACAAAATGTCATTTATGAAAATATAAACAAAAGAAAAGTAAAATAAATTTTTAAATATGTATTTTTCTATTGAATTTATAAATTACATAATATATAATAAAATTATATTAGTAAAAAAGAGGTATAAAAGTGGAAAATTTAGGATTTGATTTAAATTTGAAAACAATTTTTCAGATTTTAGGTATAGATAGTTTAAATATACAATCTTTAAAAGAGGTATTTATACAAGAGGTTAATAAAGCTACTATGGATATTGTAAATACAATAAAAATTAAAATTAAAGAATTAGAACTTAATAAAAAGATTGAAATAGCATTAGCTACATCAAGTCTAAAATCCAAATTAGAAATAGAAGAAATTGAAAGTGAATGGAATGAAAAAATTGCATTAAAGGAATTAGAAATAGATAGTGAGATATCACAAAGAGAAGATGAAATAGATCAATATATTTATGATGTAACAAATTCTAATGATGCAGCAATTATATTGTACCATTTAAAGTCTATGAGATTACACAATTTAAGAAAAATATCTACTTTAAAAAAATCAGATTCAAAAGGATTTGTTCAAGGGAAAAAAGAAGCAAATGAGATTTATGATAAAATAGATAATGTTTTTTCAAGTCCTGAAGAAATTAAACAATATATACAAAAAGTATTTAATATATTAAATTATGTAGATGTTAAAAATTGTAATATGAATATGTATAGACATGTTCCAAGTGTAAATATTGATGACAATAATAGTAAAAAACAACATTTATTATATGATATAGAAATAAAAAAGCCAATTAAACTTTTTGATGAAACAATTAGTAAAAGTGGATATGATGATATAACAGTATATAAATTTGGAACATTTACATTTTTAAAAAATGTAATACAAGATAATGGAGAGCCTGAATTAATTAGAGAATGTAGTTTGATTGGTATTATTAGAAAAAATGAATTTGGAGATCAAGTGATACAGCATTGTGCAGTATATATTAATCCTAAAATAAAAGAAAAATTTTATTTAGATATAGTTTTTTCAGATATTTTAATTGATAATGCTAATAGAAATAATTTTGGGTATATAGGAGGAATAAAAAAAGTACCATTATTAGATAGAAATGGTGAAATAATTCCAAATAAATATAGAAATCAAATATGTTTTGATAGAGAAAGTGATAGATGTTTTGTTGAAGCATTATCTTTTGCTATGGAAGAACCAGGTCAAATTAATTTAAAATCAATGCATAATTTAAGAGACGTATATAATTATATTGACGAGGAATTGATGCATAGAATTAGAATTCCAGACTCTCATGGAGATGAAGGAGGAAGATAAAAATATATGTCAAAAATAATGTGGAAAGGTGGAGCATTTGAATACCCTATCCCTGCTGTTTTAGTAACTTGTGGGACAATGGAAAATTCAAATATTATTACTGTTGCTTGGACAGGAATAATAAATACTAAGCCACCAATGGTTTATATTTCAATAAGACCAGAAAGATATTCATATAATATAATAAAAGAGAATATGGAATTTGCTATAAACTTAACAAATGAAAAATTAACATATGCTACTGATTGGTGTGGAGTAAAAAGTGGACAAAAAGTGGATAAATTTAAGCAAATGAATTTAACTAAAGAAAGGGCTAATTTTATTAAGTGTCCATTAATAAAAGAAAGTCCAGTTTCTATTGAATGTAAAGTAAAAGAGATTAAAGAATTAGGAAGTCATACTATGTTTATAGCAGAAGTTTTATCAATAGATCCAGACAAAAAATATATAAGTGAAAAAGGTGAATTCGATATAAGTAAATGTAATTTAATTGCATATGCAAATGGTGGATATTATACTTTAGGAAAGAAAATAGGAAAATTTGGATATTCAGTTAAAAAGAAGAAAAATAATTAAAAAATATCCGGAAAATATTGACATATTTGAAGTTTTGTGATAAAGTATTTAAGCGTGCATTGTATAATTGCATGAAATCACATCGTAAATTAATTAAAATATTGAGCTTCATAAAGCAAAATGGAGGTGTAGTAAGAAATGGCGTCAAAAGGACCAAGAGAAAGTATAACTCTAGAATGTACAGAATGTAAAAGAAGAAATTATATGACATCTAAAAATAAAAGAAATGATACAGATAGATTAGAATTAGTTAAATATTGTAAATTCTGTAAAAAACGTACTACTCATAAAGAAACAAAATAGTTTACCTTTTGTGGAGGATATAAAATGGCAAAAGATTCAAATAAAAAAGAAGAAAAAGTTACTAAAAGTGACGAAAATAAGAAAAAAAATAAAAATGGATTTAAAGATTTTAAAGCTGAACTTAAAAAAGTATCTTGGCCAACGCCAAAAGAACTTGCTAATAGTACAGTAGCAGTAATTACAATTGTTATAATTACAGCTATAATTGTTTTTGTATTAGACCTTGCTTTTGATAGTTTAAATACATATGGAATAGATAAAATAAGAAGTGCTGTGTCAAATAGTGTTCAAAGTTCAGATAATCAAAATAGTACTAATAATAGTAATGATAAAATTTCTACTGATAATAAAACATCTGAGGATAACACTAACAATACTGTAGCAACAAATGAAAATGTAACACCAGAGGCTCCTAAAACAGAAGGAGATGTTAATAATACTGTTACAGAGTAATTAAAAGAAGAAATAAAAAAGGAGGCACAGTTATGTCTCGGAGATGAGAGTAAAATGGAGCCAAAATGGTATGTAGTACATACATATTCAGGATATGAAAATAAAGTAAAAACAGACTTAGAAAAAACTATAAAAAATAGAGAACTTGATGATTTTTTCTTTAATATAGTTGTCCCAATGGAAGAACAAGTAGAAATTAAAGAGGGAAAAAGAAAAACTAATTTAAAAAAAGTTTTTCCAGGTTATGTTTTAATAAAAATGATTGTAACTGAGGAATCTTGGTATATAGTTAGAAATACTAGAGGCGTTACAGGATTTGTTGGTTCTGGAACAGACCCTATTCCACTTACTGATAGTGAAATTAGGAATATGGGATTTGAACAAATACCAGTTACTGTTGATTATGATGTTAATGATAATGTACAAGTTATTAATGGACCTTTAGAAGGATTTGTTGGTATTGTACAAGAAATTAATAAAGAAAAACAAAAAGTTAAAGTTTTAGTTTCAATGTTTGGAAGAGAAACACCAGTTGAGTTAGAGTTTTCTCAAGTACAAAAATTAGGATAGAATTTTAATAAAATTTTTTAAGAGATAGAAAGGAGTACTTAAAAAATGGCTGAAAAAGAAGTTGTAAATGTAATAAAATTACAAATAGAAGCAGGAAAAGCTACACCAGCTCCACCAGTTGGTCCAGCTTTAGGTTCTAGTGGTGTTAATATCATGCAATTTGTTAAAGAATTTAATGATAGAACAGCTAATCAACCAGGAATGACAATACCAGTTGTTATTTCTGTATATAAAGATAAATCTTTTTCATTTATTACAAAAGTTCCACCTGTTGCTGTTCTTATAAAAAAAGCTATTAAACTTGATAAAGGTTCAGGAAAGCCAAATAAGGAAAAAGTAGCTAAAATAACAACAGAACAAGTTAAAGCAATTGCGGAACAAAAGATGGAAGATTTAAATGCTGCTTCAATAGAAGCTGCTATGAGTATGGTAGCTGGAACAGCACGCTCAATGGGTGTAGTTGTTGAAGGTTAAATAATTTTAATTTTGGGAGAATTTGAAAAATTCGTTAGAACCAAGGGAGGTAAAAATGAAACAAGGAAAAAGATATGTAGAATCTGCTAAATTAGTAGATAGCACAAAATTATATGAAGCAAAAGAAGCTTTTGAAATTATTGAAAAAATGCCTAAATCAAAATTTGATGAAACAGTTGAATTACATGTTAGATTAGGTGTTGATTCTAAACATGCTGACCAACAAGTTAGAGGTACAGTAGTACTTCCACATGGTACAGGTAAATCACTTAGAGTATTAGTATTTGCTAAGGGTGATAAGGCAAAAGAAGCTGAAGAAGCAGGAGCAGATTTTGTTGGAGCAGAAGAATTAGTTCCAAAAATTGAAAAAGAAAATTGGTTTGAATATGATGTTATAGTTGCAACTCCAGATATGATGGGGATTATTGGTAGACTTGGTAAAGTTTTAGGACCTAAAGGATTAATGCCAAATCCAAAATCAGGAACTGTTACTATGGATGTAAAAAAAGCAATAGCTGAAATTAAATCTGGTAAAGTTGAATATAGATTAGATAAAACAAATATTATACATTTAGGTTTTGGTAAAGTATCTTTTGGAGCTGAGAAATTAGCTGAAAATTATCAAACAATTATAGATGCCATTATAAAAGCAAAACCAGCAGCAGCTAAAGGGCAATATATTAAAAGTGTTGCTGTTACAACAACAATGGGACCTAGTGTTCATATTAATCAAAAATAATAATATTTTAGTTGGCCAAAGACAGTAGGTTATTAAATCCTACCGAGGTAATTTATATAAGAGTAGATTGAAAAACTCTTTTAGTTACCTTGTATTTGGTACTAAAAGAGTTTTTATTATATTATATATACAAATGGAGGTGAAAATAAATTGGCAAACGAAAAAATTATTAAACAAAAAGAAGAAGAAGTAAATAAATTAGCTGAAAAAATGAAAGATGCTAGTATAGTACTTTTAACAGATTACAGAGGAATTAATGTAGCTGATGTAACTACTTTAAGAAAAAATCTTAGAAATGTTAATGCAGAATATGTAGTTATAAAGAACAATATAACTAGAAGGGCATTAAATCAAAATGGTATTTCAGAATTAGATGAAATATTAAATGGACCAACAGCAGTTATTATTGCACAAGATGAATACTTACCAGCATTAAAAGTAATACATTCTTATGCTAAAGAGAATGATTTTTATAAAATTAAAGCAGGAGTTCTAGAAGGTAAAGTAACTGAGGTTAGTGAATTAAATACATTAGCTATGCTTCCATCAAAAGAAGAACTTATTGCAAAACTTGCTGGATGTTTATTGGCAAATGTATCAAAACTTGCTGCAACATTAGATGCTGTTAGAGTAAAAAAAGAATCAGAAACAGCAGAATAATCTTAAAAAGAGTTAAAAAATAAAAATTTAAATAAATAGGAGGATTTTAAAATGAGTGAAAAAACAGATAAAATGTTAGAAGAAATCGATAGCTTAACAGTTGTTGAATTATCAGAATTAGTAAAAGGAATTGAAGAAAAATATGGAGTAACTGCAGCAGCAGTTGCAGCACCAGCAGGAGGAGCAGGAGCTGTAGCAGGAGGAGCTGAAAAATCAGAATTTAATGTAATATTAAAAGAAGCTGGTGGAAATAAATTAGCAGTTATTAAAGTTGCTAGAGAAGTTACAGGATTAGGATTAAAAGAAGCTAAAGAATTAGTTGATGGAGCACCTAAAACAGTTAAAGAAGGTGTAGCTAAGGAAGAAGCAGAAGAAATAAAAGCTAAATTTACAGAAGCAGGAGCTGTAATTGAATTACAATAATTTTTAGAAATTAAATGAATTAATAAAAAGTGCTTTAAATATTATGTTTAGGGCATTTTTTATTAATTTTATGGAGAAAAGATGTTTAAAGTTTTTAAATTGAAGAAAATTTTAAAAATTGTTTTTTTAATATATATAATTTTTTTATTGTATATATTATTTTTAAAATGTGAATATAGAGTAAAGTCATCATTTGAATTTTTATCTAAGGAACATATTAAATATTGTACTAATTTAAAGCCATTAAATACAGTGAAAAGATATATAAGGGGATTTATTAATCATAATGTATCTATTAGTTTATTATTAGAAAATTTACTTGGTAATTTTATTTTGTTTGTACCAATGTCTTTTTTTATTATATATTTTTTTAAAGAAATAAGTTTTTTTAAATATATAATATGTTTAATATTAGTAATAATTCTTATTGAGTTAATACAATTTGCATTTATTATAGGAGTTGCAGATATAGATGATGTAATATTAAATTTTTCTGGTGCAGTATTTTCATATATTTTAATAAAAAATGTATTGAAAAAAAATTTTTTTTAAGTTATAGTATATATATATTGTAATGTGAAAGTAGGAAATAAGTATGAATGTTAAATCGCAAAATGGTATAACAATGATAAATTTAGTTATATATGTAATTAGTTTCTTGATTGTAGCTTCCATGATTTCAGGAATAACAATTTTCTTTTATAGTAATACAGATTTGATTAATAAAGAGAATTATACTGCTGCTGAATATAACAAATTAAATATGTATATGGTTAAAGAATCAGAGGAAGTTCGGAAATGCTTTTTTGCAGTTTGATAATACAACAGATATGTATTTTTTAGATTTTACAAATGGAGACAGATTTTCTTTTGATAAAGAAAATAAAATATTATATTTTAATTCTATATGTTTGTGTGAAGATGTACAAGATTTTAAAGTAACTACTGATTATACATGGCGGAAAAGAAATAGTTAATGTAAAAGTAGATTTTTCTAATAAATCTTATACTACTAAATATACAATGATACAGTAATATTATTTAAAGCAGTAAATATTGAAAAATGTTTATTGCTTTTATAAATTTTTGAATATTTGTGTTGAATTCGTAACAAATTATATATATAATTATTTAAAAGTCAAAAAGAAGGAGGACTGTTTTTTATGGCAGAATTTACGGAAGAAGAAAAAAAAGAAGTAGAGGAAATGATTAATAATTTAATTGAAAGAGCTAAAAAAGCATCAGAAGAATATAAGAGATTAGATCAAGCTACAGTAGATGAAATAGTAAAAAGGATGTCAATGGCTGGTTTAGATAATCATATGAAATTAGCTAAAATGGCTGTTGAAGAAACTGGTAGAGGAATTTACGAAGATAAGATTACTAAAAATATGTTTGCAACAGAATATATTTATCATAGTATAAAATATGATAAAACTGTTGGTGAAATAGAAGTTAATGAACAAGAAGGTTATAGTTTAGTTGCAGAACCAATAGGAATTATTGCTGGTGTAACACCAGTTACTAATCCAACATCTACAACAATGTTTAAATCAATTATTGCAGCTAAAACAAGAAATGTTATTGTGTTTGGTTTTCATCCATCTGCTCAAAAATGTTCAGCAGAAGCTGCAGAAATAGTTAGAAGAGCAGCAGTAGAAGCTGGAGCACCAGAAGACTGTATATTATGGATTGATAAACCATCTATATTGGCAACAACTGCACTTATGAATCATCCAGGAGTTGATTTAATTCTAGCTACTGGTGGATCTGGAATGGTAAAATCTGCATATTCTTGTGGTAAGCCAGCATTAGGAGTGGGACCTCGGAAATGTACCTTGTTATATAGATAAAACAGCTAATTTAAAAGCTTCAGTAAATGATTTAGTAATGTCTAAGTCATTTGATAATGGAATGATTTGTGCATCAGAGCAAGCAGTTATAGTTGATGAAGAAATATCATGGGAATTTGAAGAACTAATGAAAAAAGCAGGATGCTATTTTGTTAATGAAGAAGAAAAAATGAGATTGAGACAAGCAATGTTTGCAAGTGATACCAATAAATTAATAGGATCTATTGCAGGACATAGTCCTAAAGAAATTGCAGGAGCAGCAGGATTTGATATTCCAGAACATACTAAAGTAATAGTAGTTCCAGAGACAGAAATTGGAGCAGATTATCCTTTTTCATCTGAGAAATTAAGTCCAGTTTTAGCATATTATAAAGTTCAAAATTCAGATCAGGGAATTGATATAGCTGATAGATTAATAAAGTTTGCTGGTATGGGACATTCAGCAGTTATTCATTCAGAAAATGAAGCAGTAATTAAAAAATTTAGTGAAACTGTAAAAGTAGGAAGAATAATAGTAAATTCACCATCATCTCATGGTGCAATAGGTGATATATATAATACAAATATGCCATCATTAACTCTAGGATGTGGTACTTTTGGTGGAAATACAACAACATCAAATGTATCTTCTGTAAACTTAATTAATATAAAAAGAGTTGCTAAAAGGAGGGTTAATATGCAATGGTTTAAGGTTCCTGAAAAAATCTATTTTGAAGCAGGTTCAATTGCTTATTTAGAGAAGATGAAAAATATTTCAAGAGCATTTATAGTTACAGATGAATCAATGGTAAAATTTGGATATGTAGATAAAATTCTTTATCATTTAAGAAAGAGACAAGAATATGTTCATTCAGAAATATTTAGTGAAGTAGAACCAGATCCATCATTTGATACAATTTATAAAGGTGTATCAGCAATGAATGAATTTAAACCAGATGTAATTATAGCTCTTGGTGGAGGGAGTGCAATGGATGCTGCTAAAGGAATGTGGCTTTTCTATGAATATCCAGATGCAGATCCAGAAGGACTAAAATTAAAGTTTATGGATATTAGAAAAAGAACATATAAATTCCCAGAACTTGGTATAAAATGTAAAATGGTTTCAATACCAACTACTTCTGGAACTGGTTCAGAAGTAACATCATTTGCAGTTATTACAGATAAGAAAAAGAATATAAAATATCCTTTAGCTGATTATGAATTAACACCAGATGTTGCTATAATTGATCCAGATTTAGTTATGACTTTACCTCCAAAATTAACTGCAGATACTGGAATGGATGTTTTAACACATGCAATAGAAGCATATGTTTCTGTAATGGCTTCTGATTATACAGATGCGCTTTCAGAAAAAGCTATAAAATTAGTTTTTGAATATTTAGAAAGAGCTTATACAAATGGAGATGATAGAGAAGCAAGAGAAAAAATGCATAATGCAAGTTGTATAGCAGGTATGTCATTTACAAATGCATTTTTAGGAATTAATCATTCAATAGCTCATAAACTTGGAGGAGAATATCATATTACTCATGGTAGAGCAAATTCGGTTATTTTACCATATGTAATAAAATATAATGGATCAGCTCCTACAAAATTTGTTTCTTGGCCAAAATATGATCATTTTCAAGCAGATAAAAAATATGCTGATTTATCAAGAATGCTTAATTTACCAGCATATACAGATGAAGAAGGTGTTGCTAGTTTAGCAAAGGCAATTAGAGATTTAGCTAGAAGAATAGGACAACCAGTATCACTTAAAGAATGCGGTATACCAGAAGATGAATTTATGGCAAGACTTGATGAAATTGCAGATAAGGCTTTTTCAGACCAATGTACAACAGTAAATCCAAGACTTCCATTAATAGAAGAAATAAAACAAATTTTAATTGATAGCTATTATGGAAATGAAATATAAGATTTTATGTCATTTTTGTAACATTATGTAAAAATATTGACAAAAAATGGAATATAGTATAAAAATATAATAATAAATAAAATATTAAAAGGAGTGACAAAAGATGGCAAAAAATGATAAAGTTGAAAAACCTACAAAACATTGGCTTACAGCATTATTATTATGTTGGTTTTTAGGATTGTTAGGGATACACCGTCTATATGTTGGAAAAATAGGTTCAGGTTTTTTGATGGCTTATGGAACATTAATAGCAGTGTGTATATTAAGTTTAAATATATATTTAGGATTAGTAGCATTTGTTGTTATGGGTGCATTAGTTGTTAACGATTTTGTTCTTATAGCTTTAAAGAAATTTAAAGACTGCTATGGTAGAGAAATAGTTGAAGAAAAATTAGGATAATATAAATAAATTTTTAATAATAAAAACCCGTGGGTGTAGTTTATGCCCACGGGTCTTTTCTATGAAATTGCATTCTTCTCCTTTAATTGGCTAATTCTTTTTTTACATTGTTGCTTGGTTGATGAGTTACTATATAAGATAAAATCCTTCAAAGTTGCAAAAAGGATAAATAAAAAATTCACCTTACTATTATATCATATTTTATGTATATTTGTAAAATAACTCATTTGTCTAATTAAAAAAAGGTAATTAAATTTACTATAAAATATTGTAACTTAGGGAAAAACAGTATATAATATACAAATGTAAAATGTTGAATATGTGATTTTGCTAGAAAATTCTTAGATTGGAGTGATTTAAAATGTCTATTAATAAAGAAGAAGTTATTCATATTGCAAAACTTTCTAGTATTAATTTGTCTAATGAAGAAGTTAGTAAATACGCTAAAGATTTAGAAGAGATACTAGAATTTGCAAATATAATAAATAATATAAATACAGATGATGTTAGAGAAACTATTGCTACTAATGGTGCTTATAATGTTTTTAGAAAAGATGAAATTAAGCAAATAATTTCTAAGGAAGAGTTGTTAAAAAATGCACCAAGTAAAGAGGAAGGAATGTTTAGAATTCCTAAAGTAATAAACTAGTAGGGGGAAGAAGAAATGGAACTTTATGAATATACAGTACATGAGCTTATAGAAAAATTGGATTCTAAAGAAATAACTTCTGAAGAAATAGTAAAAAGTTATTTTGAAAGAATAAAAGAAAAAGATTCAGAAGTTAAAGCATATGTTTCTATATTGGAAGAAAATGCTATAAATAAAGCAAAGCAAATAGATGAAAAACGTAAATCTGGTGAAAAGCTTGGAAAATTTGCAGGTATACCTATTGGAATAAAAGATAATATGTGTATTAAAGGAACTAAAACGACTTGTAGTTCTAAAATGCTTGAAAATTTTGAAGCACCATATGATGCAACTGTTATAGAAAAACTAAATGATGAAGGTATAATATATCTTGGAAAATTAAATATGGACGAGTTTGCTATGGGAAGTTCAACAGAACATTCTGCATTTTTTAAAACTCATAATCCTTGGGATTTAGATAGAGTACCTGGTGGTTCTTCAGGAGGTTCAGCAGCAGTAGTAGCATCAGATATGGCTCCTTGGGCTTTAGGAAGTGATACAGGAGGAAGTATTAGACAACCAGCATCATTATGTGGAGTAGTAGGATTAAAACCTACATATGGTTTAGTTTCTAGATTTCGGATTAGTTGCATTTGCATCATCATTGGATCAGATAGGTCCAATTACTAAAGATGTTACAGATTCAGCTTATCTTTTAAATTTAATTGCTGGACATGATGAAAAAGATAGTACATCAGTAAATATGAATAAAAAAGATTATACTAAATTTTTAGTTAATGATGTAAAGGGAATGAAGATAGGGCTACCAAAAGAATATCTAGGAGAAGGGATTAATAGTGAAGTAAAACAGGCAATAATAGATGTTGCTAAGAAGTATGAAGAAATGGGAGCAATAGTAGAGGAGTGTTCATTAGATATAGGAAAATATGCAACAGCAGTATATTATATAATAGCATGTGCTGAAGCAAGTTCAAATTTAGGCAGATTTGATGGAATCAGATATGGATATAGAACAGAGAAATTTGATAATTTGCAAGATATTTACAAAAACTCTAGAAGTGAAGGTTTTGGAGATGAAGTAAAAAGAAGAATAATTTTAGGTACATATGTTTTAAGTTCTGGATATTATGATGCTTATTATAAGAAAGCACAAAAAGTTAGAACAGTTATAAAAAATACATATGAAGAATTATTTAAAAAGTATGATTTATTACTTACACCATCTTCTCCAACTACTGCATTTAAAATTGGAGAAAAATCTACAAATCCACTTGAAATGTACTTAGAAGATATATGTACAGTACCAGTTAATATTGGAGGACTTCCAGGAATGAGTATTCCTTGTTCATTAGATAGTCAAGGACTTCCAATAGGATTTCAGTTGATAGCTAATTCATTTGAAGAAGAAAAAATATTTAGAGCTGCTTATACTTTTGAGCAAAATAGCAATTTTAGAGAGAATAAACCTAAGTTTAAAGGAGGTAAAGTATAATGGCAAAAGAAGATTATGAAATAATTATTGGATTAGAAGTTCATTGTGAATTATCTACAAAAACAAAAATATTTTGTTCATGTCCTACTGAATTTGGTGGAACTCCAAATACTCATTGTTGTCCAATATGTATGGCACTTCCAGGTACATTACCAGTACTTAACGAAAAAGTGGTAGAATATGCAGTAAAAGCAGGACTTGCTACAAATTGTGAAATAACAAGAAATAGTAAAAATGATAGAAAAAATTATTTTTACCCAGATCTTCCAAAGTCATATCAAATATCTCAATTTGATTTACCACTTTGCTATGATGGATATATTACAATAGAAACTGAAGATGGAGAAAAAGAAATACAAATAGAAAGAATTCATATAGAAGAAGATGCTGGAAAATTAAATCATGATGAATATGGCAGAGGAAGTTTTGTAGATTTAAATAGAGCAGGAGTACCATTAATAGAAGTAGTATCAAGACCTGATATGCGTTCAAGTACTGAAGTTGAAAGTTATATGAGAAAGTTAAAATCAATTTTTGAATATATTGAAGTTTCAGATTGTAAAATGCAAGAAGGTTCACTAAGAGCTGATGTTAATGTTTCAGTTAGAAAAAAAGGTACAGATAAATTGGGAACAAGAACAGAAATGAAAAATATGAATTCATTTAGAAGTATAGTTAGAGCAATTGAATATGAGGCAGAAAGGCAAATTGAAGTTATAGAAAACGGAGGAACAATTATTCAGGAAACTTTAAGATGGGATGATATATCTCGGAAAAACTTTTTCAATGAGAGATAAAGAGGATGCACAAGATTATAGATATTTTCCAGATCCAGATTTAGTGCCTATAAAGTTATCTGATGAATATATAGAAAATATAAGAAAATCGCTTCCAGAGTTACCTGAGAGCAGAAAAAAAAGATATTTAGAGGATTATGAATTATCTGAGAAAGCAGCAAATTTTACAACAGCATCAAAATACTATTCTAATATGTTTGAAGAAGCTATAAAAGTGTGTAATAATCCAAAATCAGTTAGTAATTGGATAATGTCAGATATTGCTAGAATTCTAAATGAAAAAGAGAAAGAGCCAGATGAAATTCCTTTTACAGGTAGTGATTTAGGAGAACTTGTAAAATTAATAGATGATGATAAAATAAGTACAGCAATAGCCAAAAAAGTTTTAGAAGAGATGTTTGAAAAACCAGAAAAACCTTCTAAAATTATAGAAGAAAAGGGATGGATACAAATTTCAGATGAAGGTGCTATAAAAGAAGTAGTATTGAAAATATTAGCTGAAAACCCACAATCAATAATAGATTTTAAAGCAGGAAAAGATAAAGCATTAGGATTTTTAGTAGGACAAGCAATGAAAGCTACAAAAGGAAAGGCTAATCCACAAATGCTTAACCAAATGTTCAAAGATAATATGTAGGTGCTTTTATGAAAAAAATATGTGATACATTTACAAAAGTAATTTTAATAGTTTTTATAGGGATATTTGTTTGGACAATTTCTAATGCTATATTAGACTATGATATTATTGTGTATGAGTTTAATCCAATAATACTTAGTTTAATTATTTCAATATACATTGTATCAATTGTATTTTTTTATAAAAAAATACTACCTAAATTAGAAAATATAAAGAACTTACCAATTATATTAATTTGTATTTTTTCTTTATTATGTTTGTTTATAGCATATGATTTAAGGTTAAATCCCGCTTGGGATATGGGAATTGTATATAATATTGCAGATACATATGTTAGATCTGGAACTTTTGATAATATTTATTTATATGAATATCCTCATAATATATTATTAACTACTATTTATATAGTTTTATTTAAGATATTTTCTTTTATACCAAATGTAAATAATATAATTTTAGTTACATTTTTTAATAGTTTTGTAGTTATTAGTATGGTAGTTTTTACATATTTAGTAGCAAAAAAGATGCTAGGAAATAAAAAGGCATTGTTATTTTTAATAATTGCTATTTTCACATCGCCACTTTATTTGCATGCTGCAATTTATTATTCAGATGCAATATCAGCGTTATTTGCTATTATGACTTTGTATTTTTATTTAAAAGTACAAGAAAGTGAAACTTTGAAAAATAAAGTAATTTATGAAATACTACTTGGAATTGCATTATTTATTGGATTGAAAATAAAAATTACAGCTAGTTTTGTAATTATAGCTGTAATTGTATGCAATATTTTGAATTTGAAGATAAAAAGTTTAGTTAAAGATTTAGCAATAACAATACTAGTATTTTTAGTACTTTTAGTAATATTTCAAGTTTTTGTATCTACAAAAGTTATTTCAAATAAAGATGCAATAAAAGAATATAAAATGCCAATTGAACATTGGATAATGATGGGACTTAAAGGGAACGGGTGTTATGATTCAGAAGATTATGCTTACACAAAGGCAAATGAAACATATAATAAGAGAAAAGAAGCAGATAGAAAAGAAATAAAAAGAAGATTAGATGAGTATGATGCTAGTTCTTTTATAAAGCACTTAACTGAGAAACTAAAATTTACATGGTCAGATGGAACATATTTTGCTCCTGTTAAATTATCTATATCTGCAATAGATAAGGGACCATCATATGAGTTTATAGCAGGAAGATATCAAAATTTATATAAATATATTCCTCAAACAATGCATATATCAATGTTAATTTTTATTGTGATAAATGGGATTGATATATTAAAAAATAAAAAGTATAGTTCAAAAGATATGATTTTATTAATTGCAATGTTTGGAATTACAATGTTCTTACTTATTTGGGAAAACCGTTCTAGATATATTTTAACATTAGTACCAATTATGATGATATTACAAATTAATGGAATAGAAGTATTAGCAGATAAAATAAAAAAAGAAATTGGATAAAACCAATTTCTTTTTTAGTTATTTATGTATTAAACCTTTACTTAATCCATTAAAAAATGTTCCAAAACAAAAAGAGCAAATTCCAGCAAGTAATCCAGTTCTAAAAATGATAAGGCTTATTTTATAAAGTTTAATATCTATATAGAATTTAAAAAATACATAAAGTGCAATTAGTCCAATCATAGAAATAAGAAAAGAAATTTTTTCGAATTTAATTATTAGGTCAAAAGTTTTTTTATCAAAGTTAAAAGTTAAATTTCTCATATAGCCACCTCCATTTAAATCATTAAGAACATAATAACATAGAAAAATATAGCTTTCAAAGGAAATATATGGAAAGTTGTCACTCATAAGTTAAATTTACATAATATGTATATAAAGGAGGGATAAAAAATGTGTTCAAAATGTTCGTGTTCAAATAACAGTTGTAATAGCTGTAGAAATAATTTTAATGCTTTTAACAATTCTGCTAGTAGTTTTAATGGTTATAATGGATTAAATGGTGGAGGTTATAGTAGTAGTAATTTTAGTAATAGTGGTATGAGTTATGGAAATGCATATGTTCCAAATCAAACATTAAATACAGTATTCTCACCAATGGAAGGATTATCAAATGGAACAATGTTTCCAGAATTAGTGAGACCATATTGTCCAGGGCAATCTTTAGAAATTATGAATTATTTAAAATATAGTGACAGAGGAGGTTGTTGTAGATAATGGATTGCGGTTGTGAAAATATTTCTAGAGAAGAATTAATGAAAAAAATAATGGCATATAAATTTGCTGTTAATGATATGAGCTTATATTTAGATACTCATCCTTGTGATGAAAAGGCTCTAAAACTTCATAATGAGTATGTATGTGAATTAAAAAAATTAGAAGAGGAATATGAAGAAAAATATGGACCATTAACTTTTGAAACTCAGATGGATTCATGGCAATGGGTAGAAGACAGATGGCCATGGGAAAGGGAGGAAAACTAATATGTGGACTTATAATAGAAATTTACAATATCCAATAAATATAAAATGTAGAGATCCAAAATTAGCTAAAGTAATTATTAGTCAGTATGGTGGTCCTGATGGAGAACTTGGTGCTTCACTTAGATATTTGTCACAAAGATTTAGTATGCCAGATAAAAAGTCTAAGGCAATTTTAAATGATATTGGAACAGAAGAATTAGCTCACTTAGAAATGGTTGGAACTTTAGTTCATCAACTTACAGATGGAGCAACGGCTAAGGAATTAGAGGAAGCTGGAATGGCAGATTATTATACTGACCATGGTTGGGGAGTATATCCACAAGCTGCAGCTGGATTTCCTTGGAATGCTGCGAGTATTGCTGTAAAAAGTGATCCAGTAGCTGATTTAACAGAGGATTTAGCAGCAGAGCAAAAAGCTAGAGCAACTTATGAAAAATTAATAGATTTGTGTAGTGATAATAAGGAAGTAGTAGATGTATTAAAATATTTACGTGAAAGAGAAATTGTTCATTTCCAAAGATTTGGAGAAGCATTAAATGGAGTACAAGATAAGTTATCTCAAAAGAAGTTTTATATGAATGGAATGGAAAATATACTATACAATAACAATTGTGGTTGTAAAGAATAGTTTATAAAAAAGGGTGTATTTTAATTACACCCTTTTAAATGTGAATATATATCATACCAAGAATAACATCTTGTAATATTTTTTCCGTTTGCAATGTTCATTATATAATGCATTAAAACATATAACAGGTAACTTTTTTGATATTTTAGTTACATTTATAGGACTGTCATCAATCATAATGTCTATTTTGTTTTCTAAACAAATTTCTAGTTTATCTTCAGGACTAAAAATTATTTTGTCATAATATATATTATATTTTTTTAACCAATCTTTTACAATAATTTCCATTTGATATTTATCTAAGTTGGATAGACCAACACATCGTGCTGTTATTATATATATTTCATTTCCTTTATCTTTTAACTTTTTTATAATTTCATTTGCAAATTTTCTGGGAGGTTCTTTTACATATTCTTTCATAGTAATTTCCCAAACATTATTATCTTCTTCAAATGTAGAGTTATATATTTCATTAGTAAAAAAACCTCTAGGATTACTAATGGTTTTTCCATATTCTTCAAAATAATATTTGCTTATGTAGTCAAATTGCCATTGTTCTATGTCTGTTAGTACTCCATCAATATCAATACCTATTCTCATTTTTTTACTCCTTTTATAAATTATAATTATATTTTAACATAATAAATATATAAATTAAATACTTTTTTATTTTTTAATATTATGTTAGAATAAGTAAAAAGGAGGAAACATTGATGGAACTTTGTAAAGTACGGAGAAAAAACATATTATATAAAGTGTCCTACTAATATAGGTATTTATAAAATAGATAATGAAAATGTATTTATTATAGATAGTGGTAATGATAAAGATGCTGGTAAAAAAGTATTAAAAATAGTAGAGGAGCAAGGTTGGAATATAAAAGGAATTATAAATACACATTCAAATGCTGATCATATTGGAGGAAATAAGATTATTCAAGATAAAACGAATTGTGATATTTTTGCATATAATATTGAAAAATGTTTTACAGAAAATCCTATACTTGAATCTTCATTTTTATATGGAGGATTTCCATTTAAAAGTATAGAGAATAAATTTTTACTTGCTAAAGCTTCTAAAGTAACTCATATAGATAATAATTTACCAGAAGGATTAGAATATTTTAGTTTAAAAGGGCATTTTTTTGATATGATTGGAATTAAAACTTCGGATAATATATATTTTTTAGCAGATTCATTATTTTCAGAAGAAACTATAAACAAATATCATATATTCTTTATTTATGATGTTAAAGGATTCTTAAATACATTAGAATATTTAAAAGGACTAAATGGAAAATTATATATTCCTTCACATTGTGAAGAAAGTAAAGATATAAATAGGTTAGTAAAATTAAATGAGGAAAAAGTAAATGAAATTTTAAATGTGATATTGGAAATATGTAAAAAAGAAATTACATATGATCAAATTTTAAAGAAAGTTTTTGATAAATATAATTTAACTATGAATGCAAATCAATATGTTTTAGTAGGGAGTACAGTAAAATCATATTTATCTTATCTATTTAATCAGAATAAAATAGTATATGAATTTAAAGAAAATCAAATGTTTTGGAAAAACTGTGATTAGATTATTCTAATTGCAGTTTTTCCATATAAATATTAGTTTTGAGAATATTTTTGTTTAGTACTTTCTATTTTAGTTTGTTCGGCTTCATCTGTTTTATACCAGCCTTTTGCAGACATCAAATTATATATTTTGTTTTGAATGTCTAGTTCTTCATTTAAAGCTTCTTTAAATGCACAATGAACTTCTGCTGTTGTTGCTTCTAAAGTTCCATGCATATATAAATCACAAATTCCTTTTACAACTAATAAGTGATTTTCCATTAATTCTTTATCTTCCATAATAAAATCCTTTCTATAATAGATTCAAAATTTTGTTATATAATTCAGAATGTTTTGATTCTAATTCTTTCATATATTGTTTTAATTCGGCATCTTGTAATTGATTAGAAGTTTTGCAAGCGCAAGATTTTAAGAATTGCTCATGTCCTAAAGCATCTTCTACATATAAAAGCTCTTTACTAGTCATTTCCTATCACCATCCTTATAATTATTTTATAATAATATTTCCTAATTTTAGAAATTTATGCAAACAATATTGAACACTTTTTAGAAATTTTTAATAACATATAAAAAGGAGAGTGTTATTATGGATTATTGTAGAAAGTATTTAGATAGGTTTAATAAAATATTAGAGAATATGTCAAATGAAATGTTATCAAATGAGGTTACAGGAAATATAACTATAGACTTTATTAGATGTATGATACCTCATCATATGGCAGCTATATATATGAGTCAAAATTTACTTGAGTTTACATGTTATGAGCCATTAAAAAATATAGCAAATAATATAATAAAAATACAAACACAAGGAATAGAAGAAATGAAGTACATAGCAAATACTACACCATATTTTTTAAACGATCCAAATGATGTAAGGTGTTATAATGAAAAATATTTAGAAATAACAAAAAGGATGATTTGTAGAATGAGAAATAGTCCTAGATGTAGAAATATAAATGTTAGTTTTATAGGAGAAATGGTTCCTCATCATGAAGGAGCAATACAAATGTGTGAAAATGTATTAAAATATCAAATTGATAATAGGCTAAGAAATGTGGCAGAAAATATAATAAAAGAACAAACAAGAGGGGTAGAAGAATTAATGCAAATAAGGAGATGTTTGTGTAGAAGGAGGTAAGACATTGTTATAATACTTATATTTAGTCTAAATCATTGACGAAATGTGATATATTATGTTAAAATATGATTTAGGTTAAATTATAGGAGTATGTTGATAGTGTATAAAATAAGAGAATATGATGTAAAAGATAAAGAACAAATTATTGAATTATGGTTAGATGTATGTGTTGAAGAGTTCCATTTTCAAAAATGGAAAAATGATATGGTAAAATTAAATGAAGACGAATATGAAAAGATATTAGTGGCAATTTTTGATGAGAAGATTATAGGAACTATGGCTTATAAAAAGAATAGTAACGATATTGCAGAGTTAAAAAGGGTATATATTCATAAAGATCATAGAGGAAAAGGTATTGCAAAAAAGATGTATATGCTAATAAGTGAGATAATAAAAGAATGCAAATATAAGGAGATATTAGTAGAGACTTGGGAAGAATTTGATAGTGGAATAGACTTTTATTATAGAAATAATTTTAAATTAAAGTTAAAAGATAATAAAAGATATGTTTTTGCTTTAAATATATAAAGCAGAATGTATATGTTTGAATTTGACAAAGCACCTTAATCCGTAGTATAATATTGACGGCAAGGTGTTTTTTAATATGTATTTTAATTAAAAAGAAAGTATTAATAAAATGAATTTCAAAAAAATATTCATTAATTGTTCATCTAACCAATATGAAAGAAATTTGTTTGTTTGTTTAAAAATTCAAAGCAGAGTTGAACAATAATTTAAGAAAAGCCAATAATGAAGAGGTCAAATTAATTAATATAAGTACATAAAGAAAAAATAATTTGGAATTGCAATAATGAGAATAGATTACTTAGAATATACAAATATGATTATATTGAAGGATGATATATATGAAAGAAGAAGTTAATTTTGGGATAGGATTTGTATCAGGTAGACCAAATGTATGTAATATAATTAACAATTATTATAAATTTATTTTAGATCAAATAGATAAAGCGAATGTAAGGATAAATTTAACGATATTTATTTTGTTTGATTTAAAATATCAACATACTACAAGAATAGATTTTTATTGTATTTTACCAGAAGTATATAAAAATATAAATATAAAATATATAACACCAGAAGATATTGTAGAAACAAAGAAAAAAATTATTTCTCAGAATAATATGTCTGAAGAAGAAGTTAGTTTGTTATTAGGAGAAGGATATGCTAAATCAAGAAATACTATTTTATGGTATGCTTTAAAAAGAAAAATAGATTATTTAATGTTTTGGGATGATGATGAATATCCAATAGCTAATATAAAAAATGGTAAAGAAATAAAATGGGTAAAGCAATTCAATATTTTAGAACATATAAAAAATATGGAAAATGCAGATGTAACAATGGGATATAGATGTGGAATGATGAATCCTGTACCATATATTACATATAATGATAACATTGCAGAAGATGATTATAAATCTTTTATAAATGGATTAGAAAATGAAGTTATAAATTGGGAAAAAATAAAAGAGTTAAGAGAAAATAATACCTGCATATCTTATGCTGATGAAAGTATAGCTTTAACTAAACAAGGGGGAGAGTACTTAGAAGGAATAGGAAAAGAAAATTTTGTATTAGCTTCAGGAATATGTTTAAATTTAAATCATTTAGATAAAATTCCTGCTTTCTACAATCCGCCAGAAGGAAGAGGAGAGGACACATTTTTTTCTTGTGCATTAGGAGAGAAAAATGCTAAAGTATTAAAAATACCAACATACCATTTTCATGATAGTTTTTTAAAATATACAGAGTTAATGAAAGGAAGATTTCCTAAAATATTATCAACAGTTTCTTTAAGTGATGTTGGTATTGAACAAAGATTTTTAAAAACGACAATTGGGTGGACAAAGTATAAACCATTATTATATTATATTATAGATAATGATAATTATGATAATATTATTAATGAAACAAGAAAAAATTTAGAAAATAGTGTTTTAAAAGTAAATACAGCATTTGAAACTTGTGATTTTTCTTGTTTAATAGGAATATTGGATGAATATGATAAAAACGTAAAGAAACATTATGAAGAATATTTAAGAACAATTAAGGTTTGGGATAAATTAAAATATGAAGCATAAGAATGGAAGAGAACGTAATATGGATAAAATAAGTGTTATTGTACCAGTATATAATACTGAAAAATATTTAAGAAAATGTGTAAATAGTATTATTAATCAAACTTATAAAAATTTAGAAATTATATTAGTAGATGATGGTTCGACAGATGATTCAGGTGTGATTTGTGATGAATTATTAAAAGAAGATAGTAGAATAAAAGTAATCCATAAAGAAAATGGAGGATTATCTAGTGCAAGGAATAGAGCTATGCAGATTGCAACAGGAGATTTTATTGGATTTGTAGATAGTGATGATTGCATTTTAGAAGATTTTTATAAGTACTTATATGAGTTAATAAATAAATATGAAGCAGATATTGCAGAAGGAGATTTTTTAAGAATATCAGATGAGAATATAGATAAAGTTCAAAAGTTATTAAAAAAGAGAAATGATGAAATTAATATAGAAAATGTAGTTTGTAGTGGATTGGAAGCTTTAGATATTATATATGGAATAGAAGAGACTCCATATATAAAAAAAGTAGTTGTTTGGAATAAGCTATATAAGAAAGAACTTTTAAAGAATATAATATTTCCAGAAGGAAAGTTGCATGAAGATGAGTTTACAACGCATAAAATATTATATAATGCAAATAAAATTATTAGTTCTAATAAATATATTTATGGATATATGCAAACACAAAATAGTATAATGAGAAAAGAAATTTCTAAAAAAAGAATAAATGATAATTTAGAAGCCTCTATTCATGCTTTAAGATTTTTTAATGAGAATAAACTTCCTAATATAGAAGCTAAAATAATGTTACGCTATTTAGAAAATTGTATAGAACTTTCAGGAAAAATAAATAATGAAGAAAGTAAGGACAAACAAGAAAAACTAGATATCATAGAAAGAAAATTTTTTATGTTTTATAATAATTTAGATGGAATAGAAAAATATATTACTTCAGATTTAGAAAAACAAGTTTTGAAATTAATAGATTTAGCATATAATGAGTTAATTGAAAAACATAATTTATATAAATTCTGGAATACATTAAGTGAGATAATAAAGTAGATAGAGAAAAAAGCATAGAATTGTTTCTATGCTTTTTATATAGAATTTTTTAAATATTCAATACTTCTTAATTTTTCGTTTTCCATTATATTGTCACTAATTGAAAAGTCTATTCTTTTTGAATAAGCTATGTCTAATTCATTAATAGAGCTAATGATTCTATCAGATAACTTTAAATCAGACAATAGAGAAGTAAGCTTTTGATAATTGTAATTTTTTGTCAATGTAACAAATGGAGTATGAGATTTTATTGAAAAAATGCTTCCATGAAAAGTATTTGTTATTACAAAATCAGCTTTTTGAAAATATGGTAACACTTCTAGCGGATGTGCATGTATGTATATATCTGCACAAGTTTGATATGTTCCAATAGATACTATCTTTTTATTATGTTTTTTGGCAAATTTTTTTATATGTAAAGATTCTTCAGCAGATATATTAAATGAATAAGAATATACAATGATGTAGTCTTTTAATTTTACATTATTTCTTGTAACGTGAGAAAAATCATATATTAATACAGGATCCAAGTGTTTTGATGGTTTTATATTTGATAAACTTTCTATAAAAGTTTTAGTATTGTCATCTCTTACTGAAATACAATCAAATTTATTCAGTAATTCTGATATTTCAGTTTCTTTATTATGTTTTTTTATACCATCAACAGTTGTAGAACCGCAAGAAGCTGCATAAGTTATAAGTTTTTTTGCATTATTATTTTTTCCAAATAATTCTAGAGAATAGCCAACATCTGAGTTATCTTGCAAACAATTAAATACTTCGTCACTACCTATAATTAAAGTATCTAATTGAGGTCTTTCATTTCTTTTAGAAATACCTAGTTCTTTTAAATATTCAGTTTTGAAGATTTCTTCAAATTTTTTTAATTCGTAAAAGTAATTAATATATTCTTTTGGAACATCTTTTTCTTGAGTTGGAGTATAAGGTTTTACAATACAAGGATCTATTTTGAAATCAACAAATTCAACAGTATGACCTAAATTTTTTATGATGTTTGAAAGTGCATAGGCTTGTAAAAACGATCCATAATTTATTATTCTTTGCATTGACATTATTCCAATTTTCATTTAAATTCCTCCTTAAATTAATGTTTTTTCAAAAGCTCTTTTAATTCCGCTTTCTTTATATGTTTGAATAAATAGATTGTAATTTTTATGTTTTGATGTAGGATTACGCAATTGATTATTTCCTTTTATAGCTTCTTCAATAGTTCGCTTTTCAAAAAATATTTTATCTTTTATTTCTTCAAAAAATTTACTTCCTTTTTCATTATTTATTAAAACAACAGATACACCATTTTTTATATTATGTTCAAAAGGGGTTTCCTTGCCTAGTCCCCAGAAATCTCCAATTGTAATATCTCCGTATTCTATTAGAATTAGCATATTCACAAGAATAGCAATTATTTCTATAAAATAGTCCATCTAAAAATGCTGTAAAAAATGTATTTTTGTTAGAATTTTCAGAAAAAATTATTTTATTATTTTTGTATAGAGAAAAGAAAAAATCTCGTTCTCCTCTGAAAGTAAGATTATCAGGTACTTCTTCTAAGTTCAAAGAACTTATATAATCATCAATATATTTTTGAGATGGTACACCATGACATATTAAGTCAATTGTTAAAAGTTTTTCATAATCTTTTTTCAAATACTTTTTGAGTCCTGCTACTTGGCAAGGAGTACCAACAAAAACAGAGTACATATCAGATTTTAAATCTTTTTCTATTTCTTTATATGTATTTCCAATATATCCTTGGGAGTATTTTGAAGTTTTAAATTTTTCTAATTCTTTTAAAGTAGTGGCTCTTGAAAACTTTAATTGTAGATCTTTTTCATAACTACAACCAAATGCACTTCCATTTTTGTTTTTTATAAAATCTGCATAAAAAATAGAAGCTATTCCACCAGAACTACTAGACTTTCTTACATTTTCATCTAAGCTCCAACAAGCATATACTTCTTTTATTTCATTTGTTTGTACTTTATTATTTACAGGACAAACAATAGAACAAAGGTTACAACCGAATACATATATTTTCATTTATCTTTGGCAATAAAGTTCCATTATCATCATATTCCATTGTTATACAGTTTTTAGGACAAGAATTATAACAAGCCATACAACCAGTACATTTATTTGTTTCACATATAGACATGTTAAATTACCTCACAATATTTTTTAAACTACTAAAAATTATAGCATATAAATATCGAAATTTCAAGATAAAAAGCGATTTTTGGTGAAAAAATACATAATTTTCAAATTAATGTCATAAAATCTGTAAATATCTCGGAATTATTATTTAAATCTTATAAATACGTTTGTACAACATAAACATTTTATGTTTACGAGTGGGATAAAAATATTTTAATAATACTATTGTCTTTTTATAAATTTATTGTTAGAATTAATATGTAAAGATATTTATGAAAGGTTAGATTATGGAACTAAAGATAATAAACAAGAAAACTAATGAAGACAATGAATTATTAGAAATTAGTACAGAAAAAACTAAAATAGTTATTGGATTTGGAGATGAAATAGGAGCTAGAAAGCTTGAGAAAAATGTAGATCCACAAATAGAAGGATTAACAGTACGGAACTCCTTCATATGATGGTATTTTTATACTTAGAAATCCTGAAAATTCTAATTTGATTGAATATAGTTTAAAAGAAATACCAATATTTATGGAAAGAAAAGTAAAAAATAATTATATTACATATCTTGATTTTAGCAGTTTAAAAATTACAAAGAAAATTGTGGAACTAAACAATTTTGGTACATTGAAAATTAAAGATATAGAAATAACACCGTTTATTATAGATAGTTCAAACCATAATACTTCAATGTTTTTAGTAAGAGCAGATGGAAAGTCAGTTTTAATTACAGGTGATTTTAGAAATTATGATGGAAATTACAAAAAAAATGAATTAGAAGAGGCTTTAGGAATAATAGGACAAGTAGATTATTTATTTATAGAGGGAAAGGCTTTTGGAAAATATGGAGTAGAATATAGTTCACGGGAAAGAAATTTTAGATAAATTAAAAAACATTATGAAATTTTATAAGCAAGTTTTGATTGTTCAATCTGAAACAGATTTAATAACAGCATATAATATGTATTATGCTGCTTTAAAGACTAAGAAGATATTTATAGAAACTACATTACTTGCTAATCTAACATCTCTTGCAGGGGGAAGTGCACCAAATCCAGTAGCAACAAAAAAAGTATATACATATACACCATTATATTTAGAAAATGAGGATTTTGAATTTAAAAAGAAGTATGTAGCACCTTTTTATATACATAATGCTAATAATAAAATGAAAAAAGAAAAATATGTTTTGAATATAAATGAGTCAATGCTTCAGGATATTCAGCTTTTAGATAAAGAAGGAAGTTTATATGATACTTGTGTTATTTTTTCAAAAACAAAAGAGTATTTAGAAAGAAATGAAGAATTAGAAAACTTTATAAAAGAACTTAAAGAGATGAATATGGATTATTATGAAATATATAGTCAGGGTCAGGTAAATTTTGATACTTTAAAGAAAATTGATTTAAAAGTTAAACCTAAAAATATTATACCAATAGATTTTAATAAAGAAGATAAATTTATAAATCCATTTGATAATTTTAAAATTTTACAAAATGGAGAAAATATAAAAATATAATAAAGCGAGTTTAAAATGTTTACTCGCTTTATTATCTATTTAACACTATTTAATTTTTTAGCTAAACTTGATTTTTTTCTTGAAGCTGTGTTAGCTTTTAAAACACCTTTTGTACAAGCTTGATCTATTTTTTTAACAGCAAATTTAAAAGATTCTTCAGCTTTTTCTTTTTCTCCTGCATCTACTGCTGATTCAAAAGATTTAACAGCTGTCTTGTATGCTGATTTTATCATATTATTTTGTAATGTTTTCTTTTCAATAACACTAACTCTTTTTATAGCTGATTTAATGTTTGGCATATACTTTGCACCTCCTTGTAGTTTAAAGTAAAATTTACTTTTAATATTTTAGCATATTAATTAATAAAATGCAAGACTTTTTGTACAAAAAGTAAAATTGTGGTAAAACGCTTGAAAAAGGTAATATGTTATGGTATAGTAAAAAAGAAATAAAAAATAGTGGAGGTATTTTATGATAGCTTTAGGTGCTGACCACGGTGGATTTAAAATAAAGGAAGAAATAAAAAAATTTTTTGAAGAAAAAGATATAGAATATATAGATTTTGGAACATATGATGAAGAAAGAACAGATTATCCAATATATGCTGAAAAAGTATCTAAATCTGTACAATCAGGAGAGTGCGATTGTGGAATTTTACTTTGTAGGTCTGGTGCTGGAATGACTATTGTAGCAAATAAATTTAGAGGCATTAGATGTGCTATTGGTTTTGATGAGCCATCTGCAAGAGCAGCAAAGGCTGATGATGATGTTAATATTCTTGCAATACCTTCTGATTATATGACAGTTTCAAAAGTTATTACAATAGTTAGAGAATGGCTTGCAGCAGAATTTAAAGGTGGAAGATATAAAGAAAGACTACAGATGATAGAAAATATAGAAAAAAATGAAATGAAATAAGAGGGGTTATATATGTGGGGTGATATTGCTATTGCATTTGCAATTGCTTTTTTGACAACATTTATGGCAACACCATATACAATAAGATTTGCAAAAAGAGTTGGAGCGGTTGATACACCTAAAGATGATAGACGTATTAATAAAATTACAATGACTAGACTTCGGTGGACTTGCTGTTATAGCAGGATTTGTAGTTTCGATAATATATTTATTAACAGTAATGTCCATTGAAGGAAAGATAGATTTGACAGTTGATGATTACCATAAAAAACTTTTAGGATTTGCAATAGGTGGAATAATTATTTGTGTTACTTGCTTTTATGATGATGTAAAAGGAGCACCAGCTTTAGTAAAACTTTTAGCACAAATTGTAGCAGCTGTTGTTGTAGTTAGTATGGGAATTAGAATAGATAATATTTCAATTCCATTTATTGACTTTAAAATGAATCAAATATTTTATACAATTTTGTCAGTAGGATGGATAGTAGGAATTACAAATGCTATAAATTTAATTGATGGGTTAGATGGTTTGTCAACAGGGATTTCGTTAATATCTTGTGTTTCATTACTTATAATATTTTCATTAAATGGTTCACCATTAATATCTATAATACTTATAACAGCATTAGCAGGTTCATTAGTAGGATTTTTACCATTTAATTTTAATCCAGCTAAGACTTTTATAGGAGATACAGGTTCTAACTTTTTGGGGTATTGTTTAGCAATAATTTCTATAATAGGAATAGCTAAAACGTATACAGCTATAGTTATTATAGCACCATTAATAGTACTTGCTCTTCCTGTTGGAGATACACTTTTTGCAATAATTAGAAGACTTCTAAAAGGAAAGTCATTAAAAGCAATTATTGAGCCAGATGCAAACCATTTACATCATAAAATGTTAAAGGCTGGATTTACTCAAAAACAAGTTGTTCTTATATTATATGGAATAACAGCAATTTTAGGTATATTTACAATAATTTTGCTAGATAGTGGAATTTGGAAAGCATTATCATTTGCATTGATGATATTTATAATAATTGCAGCAGGATATAAAGAATTTTTTAAACAGAGATTGTTAGAAGATAATGAAAAAGAAAGAAATGACGATAAAAATTAAATTATCGTCATTTTCTTGATTTTTTTACCCCTATGAAATATAATATTATAGGATAAAAGGAAGGAAGAAGATATAAAATGAAGTTAATTGTAGGTCTTGGAAATCCAGAAAGCGATTATTCTAAAACCAGACATAATATGGGATTTAATGTTATAAATAAACTTGCAAAAGAATATGAAATAGATGTTTCTAGAAATAAATTTGATGCACTTTTTGGGAGTCGGAATTATTGAGGAAGAAAAAGTACTTTTAATTAAACCACAAACATTTATGAATTTAAGTGGAAAAGCTGTTATTCAATTTATTGATTTTTATAAGCTTTCTTTGGATGATTTAATAGTAGTTTATGATGATATGGATATTGATATTTCTAAAATAAGAATAAGAAAATCTGGTTCTCCTGGAAGCCATAATGGTATGAAATCTATTGTAAATATTTTATCAGATGATAGATTTCCTAGAGTTAGAGTAGGAATTGGAAAGCCAATATATGAAGAAGATATTATAAATTATGTAATAGGTCCAATTCCAGAAGAAGATATGAATGGACTAGATGAAGGCATAGAAAAAGCAAAAGAAGCAGTGGTAGATATTTTAAAAAATGGTATTGATTTTGCTATGAATAAATTTAATTAGGAAGTGAATAAGACTTTTAATGAAAGAAATATTTATTGAATTTGAGGAAAATATTAAAAAGATATATTTAATAGAAGATAGAAAAATAATAGAAAAACATGAAGAGGATATAAATAATCCAATGCTTGAAGGGAATATATATGTTCGGTAAAGTTCAGAATGTATTGCCAGGAATGCAAGCAGCATTTGTAAATATAGGAAGTGGAAAAAATGCATTTATACATTTAAGAGATATTTTGCCTAAAAAAGATATAACTAAAAATGAACAATCAAAAGAAGATAATATTAAAAATATAATTAAACCAGGAGACAAAATTTTAGTTCAAGTTACTAGAGATGAAACTTATAAAAAAGGAGCAAGGGTATCTAAACATATAAGTTTAACTGGAAGATTTTTTGTTTATATGCCTAATACACCATTTATAGCAGTTTCTCAGAAAGTAGAGGATAGTAAGAAAGAAAAATTAAAAGATTTTGTTAAGAACAATTTACCAGCTGGAACAGGTGGAATAATTAGAACAAATGCAACAAGAGTGTCTGAAAAGGATATTTTAGATGATATAAATAATTTGATTTTACTTTGGGAAAATATAAAAAAACTAAGTGTAGATACTGTTCCAATGAAACTATATGATGCAGGTGGAATAGTTAGAAAATATTTGATTGATAATTTAGATAAGAATTTAGAAAAGATAGTAGTATGTAATGAAGAAATTCAAGAACAAATTTTAGAATTTTTAAAATTAGAATGTAAAGGAGTTTCTGTAGAAGTAAATGAAAATTATCTTAAAAAGTTTGATTTTGAAAATCAATTAAGAAGAATAGAAAATAGAAAGATATGGCTTGACTGTGGTGGATTTATAACTATTGATAAAACTGAAGCATTGACAGCAATTGATGTAAACTCAGGGAAATTTATAGGTAAAAATGATTTAGAAGAAACTATTTTTAAAGTTAATAAAGAAGCGACTATTGAAATTGCAAAACAGCTTAGATTAAGGGATATTGGTGGAATAATAATAATAGATTATATAGATATGCATATTGATAAAAATAAAGAAAATATATTAAATTTAATTGAAGAAGAAATAAAAAAAGATAGTTCAAAAGTACAAATAGAGGGATTTACGAATCTTAATTTACTAGAGATGACAAGAAAACATGTATATAGTATTTAGAAATTGGAGATTAGAAATATGAATGTAGGATTTGTTTCACTTCGGATGTAGTAAAAATTTAGTTGATACAGAAATGTGTATAGGTTTATTTAAAAAAGAAAATTTTAATGTTGTAAAAAGTGCTAAAGAGGCAGATATAATAGTTATTAATACTTGTGGATTTATTGAAAAAGCGAAAGAAGAAGCTATTAATTGTATTTTAGAAATGGCAGAATATAAGCAAACTGGAAAATGTGAATATCTAATTGTAATGGGGTGTTTAGTTCAAAGATATAAGAAGGAATTAGAAAAAGCGATTCCAGAAGTAGATTTGTTTTTGAGTATTGATGAATATGATTTATTTATGGAAAAAGTTTTATATCTTTTAAATAAAAAAAATACTAGTAAAAATACATTAGACTATATGGAAAGAATAATATCTACAGGAGAAACTACTGCATACTTAAAAATAGCAGAAGGCTGTAGTAATAATTGTACATATTGTGCTATTCCATCAATTCGAGGAAAATATATAAGTAGACCTATGGAAGATATATTGAAAGAGGCAAAAAGATTAGAAAAATTAGGAATAAAAGAAATTATAATTATAGCACAAGATACTACCAAATATGGAATTGATATTTATGGTAAGTCTAAACTGCCAGAACTATTAGAAAAAATTGCTGAAATTAAAGGATTTAAGTGGATTAGATTTTTGTATGCATATCCAGAAAGTATTACAGATGAGTTAATAGATGTTGTAAAAAAATATGATAATATTTGTAATTATTTTGATATACCAATTCAACATTATTCAGATAATATATTAAAAAAGATGAATAGAAGAAGTGATGGAAAATCTATTGAAAATCTAATTAAAAAGATAAGAAAAAATATACCAAATGTTATTTTAAGAACAAGTCTAATAGTAGGTTTTCCAGAAGAGACAGAAGAAGATTTTTTTGAGCTTTATGAGTTTGTAAATAGAGCAAAATTTGAGAAGTTAGGAGTATTTAAATATTCAAAAGAAGACGGTACACCAGCTTCTAAAATAAAGAATCAAGTTCATTATAAAACAAAAGAGGCGAGATTTAATAAAATAATGGCTTTGCAGAAACAAATAGCTAAAATAAAATTAGAAGAAAAAATAGGAAATGAATATGAAACTATAATAGATGGGGAAACAGAGGATGAAAAATATTATATAGGAAGAAGTTATATGGACATTCCAAATGAAGATGGTGTTATATTTATTGAAAAAAATAAAAAAGACATGATTGGTAAATTTGTAAAAGTTAAGATTACAGGTGTTTTTGAATATGATTATATTGGAGAGATGATAGAATGAGAAGAATTATTTGGATTATTATTATAATTCCAATAGTAATTGGCATTATTTGGGGAATATATATTGCATTTGGAAAGAATTTTGTTAATTCAGAAGAGAAACAAAAAATAGAAAATGTTTTTGGAAAATCACAAGTTAATTCAGCCAAAATTACGAAATTTTATACTTATGGTACAGGTTTGAATATAGAAGGAAAAATTGATGGTATAAAAAAGGATAACTATGAAGGAATACGTTTAATAATTACAGATGGAGTAAAATTTAACAAAGATTATAAAGCAGATATTAGTTTTGATAATAATGGTTTAAATTTTAAATTAATAGAAAATATAAATTTAGAAGAATTGGAATGTCAAAAATATTATATTCAAGTAAGATTAAAAACTAATAATAGTAAAGATTATAGATATTATTTACTAGAAAATATTAGTGATTACAAAGATATTGAATACTATACTCTAACTAAAGATGGAACTAATAAAAAAATTGATATAAAATTTGAAAAACAAAATTATAATAATAAAGAATATAATTACTTAGAATTGAATGTAAAGAATGAAAAATTGCCAGGAGATGTATATGATTTTGTAATAGATGCAGGGCATGGAGGAAGAGACAAAGGAGAAAAATATAATTCATATACAGAAGCAGATTTAATGTTAGACTATGCAGAAGGGTTAAAAAATGCTTTTGAGGAAAAAGGTTATAAGGTAAAATTAACTCGTGATAGAGAGAATTCAGATACAATACCATCAGATGAATATAGTGATAATGGTAGAATTTGTATTGCTTGTAAAACTAAAGCCAAATATATGTTATCACTTCACTTAAATGGAACATCATCAAATTCAGGAGTAGAGGTATTTGCTTCTGGAATAGATGATTTAAGTTTAGCTAAAAATATAGCTGATAATATTTACAATTCTACTAATATAGAGTATTCTACTTATAGTAATTATAAAAAATTAGATGGAGTTTATGTACAAAATTTTAATTCTAGAACGATTGCTGATAGTAAAGCAAATGCAGAAAGTAAAGGTTTTGCTCCTTATAATTTAAATACAAATACTTCAAGATTATTTGCTATTCGTGAAGTAGGTGGAATTGCAACAAATGCATATATGGATGGTAGAGATACAAGGTATAGTGCAAACCCATATTATAACTCAAATCAACGGAATTGAATGTTATCAAATTTATTTTGGATATATAAAAAGTGATTTAGATGTTATTTTAAATGAAAAACAAAATTATATTAATGCAGTTGTAAATTCATTTGTACAAAATAAATAGAATTGGATGGAGAAATTATGGAAGAATTAATAGATTATTTAAGAAAAACTTTTGATGAATCAACACTTAAAATAATAAATTTTATGCAAAATGCTAATTTATTGGTTTCTGAAATGAAAGTAGAAACTATAAATGAAGGAGATAAGACAGTCACAAAGACGTCTCCTAATATTATAGAAACATCATATTTAAGATTATGTGATGATGATCCAGAATTTAGTCATAATATGATGGGAGAAGTATTTTTACATTATTTAGAATACATTTTACGTGATGTTAGGGCTAATTGGAGATTAGATATTAATAGGCTAAAGCAGGATTTGGCTAGTAGATGCAGTTATTGTAATATTGCTCTTAAATATTGTCCAATGAAAGTTTTAGCATATGTAAAAAAATGTGCTAGAGATGAAAATATTAATGAAACAGCATTATTTGAAAAATTAATGAATGTACCAGATAGATACGTTTTAAATGAAATAGAAGAAGAAAATGTAGCAGATAAAATTTTATATTTATGCAAAACACCAATAGATTTAAAAGGGGCAGAATTTTTAATAGATACAGATAGTATAAAAATTGAAAAAGAAGAGTATGGAAAAATTACATATAAAACACTAGACTTTGAAGTAAAAAATGTATCATTAATAAATAATTTATATTCATATTTTGTAGAAAATAATGGAATTACAGGAAGCTTAGATATAGCTGATTTAAAAATTAGTGATAATTTTTCATATATGTTTGATAAATCAGTAGTAGAGCTTGCTGTATATATTAAATATTTATGTGAAAGTCATAAGGTTAATTATCCAAATGTATTTGACAGAATTTATAAAAAATTAGGAGCATTTGAAAATATTCCTAAAATTGCATATTATAAAGAATATTTAAGAAAAGTGGATACAATGTTAGACAATAATGAGAATTTACAAAATGAAATAAAAGATGTATTAACTTATATTAGAAATTATGATAAAAAAATAAAACTTCCATATATAAAATTTGACTTTTTGTTATACACAAAAAACTCACAAATTGTGGATAATGTAGTTTCAATTTTAAATAAATATTGTAGAACTTATAACTATTTATCAAATAAAAACATACTTTTTGTGGATACAGAAATGTTTATAAAAAGAACAAAAGATAATTATGATGTTATTATGCAATTAGATAGATTATATAATGAAAATGACTTTTTGGTGTTTGGAAATTTAGATAAAGCTTTAAATATTAACGAATATAGGTTAGATACATTTTTAACTACTATTCCAAAATTTTATAATAGAAATAGAAGATCTGTGACAATATTAAGTGGTGAAAAGAAGACAGTAGAAAAATTACTAGAAAAATATGATATATTAAGAGAAAAAGTATTTAAACATGTAATAGATGTGGAAGCATATGATGTAGAACTTGTAAAAGAGAAAGTATTTAAAAGATTAAAAAGAATTGGAAATTTAAGTGAAAAAGCTAAAGAGCAAATTGAAAATTATATAGAAAAACAGTATCAAAAAGACATGGTAAATGAAACTGAATTTATAGAAACAATTTGTGATGATATTATTTATAATAAATTTAAACTTCTTGAAGATAATGATGATATAAAATCTGCTAATTTGCCAATAATTGAGCAAGATGTGAAACTTGATGAATCACTTGAAAAATTGAATAATTTAATTGGTGCTACTGAAGTAAAATATAGAGTAAAAGAAATAATGAAATATATAGAATATCAAAAGAAAATTGGTGAAGAGAAAAATATCAATTTAAATATGATGTTTAAAGGAAATAGTGGAACTGGAAAAACAACAATATCAAAACTTATGGCTGAAATTTTATATGCTCTTGGAATAACTAAAAATAGTAAAATAATTGAAGTTACAGGTAAAGATTTAATAGGAGAGCATTTGGGTCAAACTGCACCAAAAACTCAAAGAATAATAGATTCTGCACTTCGGAGGAGTACTAGTTATAGATGAAGCTCAAACTATTATGACAAGTAAAGGTACAGCTGATTATCCAGCAGAAGCAATAGCAACACTTTGTAGCAATATGGATAGATATAAAGATAGATTAGTAATTATTTTTGCAGGTTATAAAAATGATATGAATAATTTCAAGACTAAAAATGCAGGTTTAGCATCTAGAATTGGTTTTGAAATTGAATTTGAAGATTTCACAGTAGAAGAACTAACTAGAATTTTCAAAAATAAATTAGAAGAAAAAGACTTTAAAATAGAAGATGAGGCTTTAAATAAAGTATCTAAAAATATATCTAAAGCTAAAATTGCTAAGAATTTTGGAAATGCAAGATATATAGAGAATTTATTTGATAGATTAATTTTAGCACATAGTTTAAATAGCACTGAGGATAACTTAAAAACTATATCTTTAGAAGATGTAGAAAATATGGAGAAGACTATAAAAGATAAAGAAAGAACTGTTGATGATATATTAAAAGATTTAAATTCATTAATTGGTTTAAGAGATATAAAAGATGTGATAGATGGTTTTGTATCAGTATTAGAATTTAATAGAAAATTAAATCGTCAAAATGAATTTAATATGCATATGATATTTAAAGGAAATGCAGGTACAGGAAAAACAACAGTTGCAAGATTAGTAGCAGATATTTATTATAGTTTAGGATATATTAAGAAAAATAAAGTAGTAGAGGTTCAATCTCAAGATTTAATAGGAGAATGGCTGGGACAAACAGGACCTAAAACTCAAGCAGTTATTGATTCTGCAATAGATGGAGTTTTGTTTATTGATGAAGCGTATTCATTAATGGAACATAAAGGTTCAAGTGCAAGTTATACAGCAGAATGTATAGCTACTCTTTTAAAAGCTATGGAAGACTATAAAGGAAGACTAATTGTAATATTTGCAGGATATACAGAAGAAATGATGCAGTTTAGAGATTTAAATCCTGGATTAAAATCAAGAATTGGTTTTGAACTTACATTTACAGATTATACTGTAGATGAATTAGTTGATATATTTAAGAAAAAAGTTAAAGATGAGAATTTAGAAATTGATGAAAAAGCAATTAATAAAGTGAGAAAAATATTAGAAGATGCTAAAAAGATAGAAAATTTTGGTAATGGTAGATTTGTTGCAAATATGGTTCAAAAGATTATTATTGAACATGCAAAACGTATGAAAAATGAAGATGATATAGATAAACTTACATTACTTACAGAAGATGATATTATAGATATTAAAGCAGAACGTTCTAAAAACAAAATAGGATTTTAAAGAATAAGTTCCAAAAACATATTTAATTAATTTTTTTGAACTTATAAAAAGGAGAAGTTTATGAATAATATAATGCCTAAAATTAGTTCGATATTAGAGCAAACTATTCCACTAAAAGACTATATAAATAAATATCAAAAGATAGAAATACAATTTTTTAGGAAAGAAGAAGGAGAAACAGTTTTTAATTTTGAGACTACTATTAGAGAATATTCTAAGATATTTAATTTTAAAGAGGTAACTATACATCCTCCTTTAGAACATTATGAACTAGAATATATACTTTTTAGAAATAAAGAAGGATTTTTAGAAAGTGTAAAAAAAGCAGTAGAGTTATCAAAAGAGCTTAATATAAAAATTAATTTATTGTATCATGCTAGATGGGAATTTGAATTTTTGAAATATGCAATTACAGATACTATCAGAGAAGCTATAGAAATTATAGGTGATACAAATGTAATACTTATATTAGAAAATTCAACTATGGTAGCAGAAAGAAAACATTGTAGTGTTTTGGATTTTTGTGAATATATAGGTAGTCCTAAGTTAAAATTTTGTTTAGATATTTGCCATATTTATTGTCAAGCAAATATGTATAAAATGGATATTTATGAGCATATTGGAAAGTATTTAGACAAAGAGAAGTGTAGTAAATATTTGTACCAAATTCATTTTTCTTATACAGCTAAAAATGATGGATATATAGATAAGAAAACTCATGGAATTATGCATCCAAATAAAGAAGAAGTAGCAAAAGATATTAGAATATTAAAGGATTATGCAGGATTTACAGATAAAACAATTTGGGTTACAGAAGTTGGAGAGAAAAACTATACTACAAGAGAAGATCAAATTCAGGAGATAAGATGGTTAGAGGAAATTGATATGTAATATAAAAGAGTTCATTTTGAACTCTTTTAAAAATCGCATAATATTATACATATGTATATTGACTTTTAATAAATACTATGATATAAAAATTATATAATTTATTTTATTGTTAATATAAATAAAAAAAGGAGAAAATGTATGAAAAAAATATGTATAATTTTTATAGTTATTATATTATTATTTACTAATTCTTATATTAGTTTGGCAAATCTAAGAATTAATGAATTATCAAATAATAAAACTAAAGTTATAGAAATAAATTTTGAAACACAAGAAAAAATATCGAAAGAAATTAATTATGAAAAATATCTTTCAATTAATGAAACTTATTCATGTGTTACAGAAGATTCTATAATGCCTAACTGCATAATTGGAAATGACAATAGAGAAATTCCTAATTCTTCTGAATGGCCATATGGAGCAATTTGTTATATAGAAGGATATGATAGTAATGGTAATGCAGTAGGATATGGAACAGGAGTTTTGGTTTCTCCAGATATATTGGTGACAAATGCTCATGTGATTTTAGCAGCTAAAAGTTTTTGGGTTTTTCCTGGCATGGAAAATAACACAATGCCTTTTGGCAAAACTTCAATAGATAAGGCATATATTCCTCAAGAATTTATTCCTTATGAATCTTCTCAAAATAATGGTAATTGCAATTATGATTGGGCTGTTTGTAGATTAAAAGATAAAATTGGAAATTCTACTGGATGGATGAATATGGTAAGATATGAAGAATGGATGGCATTAGCTGGTGAACCTATATGGCTTCAGGGTTATCAACGTGATGCTAAATCTTTAGAAGATAGAAAAAATATTAAACAATATAAAAGTGTAGGTTCTGTAATATATCCTTATGAAAAATCATTTCAACATAATGCAGATTGTGTTGGAGGAAGTGGAAGTCCAATTGCACGTGTTTCGGATAATAGTATTGTAGGACTTCATGCTATAGACGATGAAGAAACTTCTAGAAATAAAGCAGTTAGGGTTAGTAATGATTTTTTTTATGCAGTAGTTGATGCAATAAATGGAAATTCTTTATAATTAATAAGAAAAGGAGCAAGTACTTGAGACAATTTCGTAATTATATTTTAATATTTTTTGAAGTAATAATCTTAATAATTTTCATAATAATATCAATAAATATACATAAAACTGAAAAAGTAGAAGAACCTTATATTAAAATTGCTGAAGTAGATAATGCAAAAATAAAATTATTACTTTTTAATTCCAATTATGACACATATACAAAAGAATTTGAATTAGATACATTTTATGAACGGAAAATGGGTTTCTATAAAAAAGTTTGATAACTATATTAATAAATATACTACTGGTTTTACTTATTTTTCATCGTCCCAAGGGCTACCAATAAATTTAAATTTTTCTACTATATATGGTCAAGAACTACCGCCTGGTTACTATAGAATTGGAAAAAAAATAAAGGATTCTAGTAAAATAATTTATGTAGAATTTACAATTACTAAATAAATTTTAATATTATAATGAAAGTGAATATAAAGAAGATTATTAGAAAAATAATCATAAACTAAACAATAAGAATTGAAAAAATTATAGAAATTTATTCTTAATTCATGGAACATAACATGGATATAATTACTACATTTAATTTTTTTATACTTAAAATATAAAAAATGATATTTAAGTTAAAATTATAACTTAAATATCATTTTTAAATGTTTTTTTCTATAGCCACTTCCATATAATGCTATAAATTATTTTTAATCTTCATTAATTATACTTAAACATGTATAAAATAAATCGTTATCAATTCTACAACCGTAATTACTAAACATACTTCCACCACTGTCAGAAGAAATAATTCCAACTACATTAAAATCAGATAATCTACAAACTGGGGAGCCTTCTTGGCCAGAAGTTGTATCTGCATTATGAGTAAACATCAAATTAGTTGTATTAATAACAGTTCCCAAAGTAGTAAATTGCATACCTTTTACTAAATTAGAAGGATAGCCTATTGTTCTAAAAGGTTCACCATCCAATTTAGAATAATCCTCATAACGTACTAGTGTTAACCAGCCAGTTGTTTGCCCTATTCTAGTATTTAGTTTTAAAATGGCCCAATTATATTCAGCTGTTGAAGAGTTAGGATTATATGAGTTAGATGTAATAATATTTTTTACAAATGCTGATCCATATGGAGAAGAATTTACATCTTTTCCAGGATAAACTTGTATGCTATAAGCTCCTTTAGCGATATCTGCAGAAGTTAATACAATGTTATCATCTATCAAAAATCCTGTTCCTTCTTTTGTTCCTGAACTATGTTCTGCCTTTATATAACAAACAGCTCTATATGGTAATTCAGAAACAGGTGATGATTCTCTGTTATCATTTCCAATAATAGACATAGGCATTGTTTCATTTTCTTCTATAAATGAATTAGTTTTATTAATTGAAAGATACTTTTCATAATTAATTTCTTTTACAGTTTCCTGTTGTGTTTCTAAATCTTTTTCAACAATTATAACTTTATAATTATTATTTAAAGAATCTGATTTTTTATTAGAATATGCTGCGATTGCATAATATAAATTGCTAGTTATTAAAATAAAAATAATTAAATTAATTAATATTTTTTTCATATATTTCTCCTTAAATTATTATTAATTTATTTATTGTTAATATATTATAATGTATAGCATATCATAAAAAAATAGTCAATAGTCAATTGTATAATGACAAAAATAAAAAAATATTGTAAAATTGGGTAAATTTTTTAAAGAAACTTATTTTATATAATTGTGAAAAAATGATGAAATATATTGAAAAAATCATTTAAATGTTATATTATATTTTAAATTAAAAATTAAGAAGGGAAGAAAAATTATGGGAAAAACTTATATTTTTGGGCATAAAACTCCAGATACAGATTCTATTACCTCTAGTTTAGTTATGGCTAATTTAGAAACAAAATTGGGAAATGATGTAGAAGCTTGTAGACTTGGAAATATTAATAAAGAAACAGAATTTGTGTTAAACTATGTTGGAATAGAAGCACCAAAATTAATTGAAGATGTAGAAGAAGGAGCTGAAGTTATACTTGTAGATCATTCAAATGTAAAAGAGACTATACCAAGTTTAGATAAAGTTAAAATTTTAAAAATAATAGATCATCATATGGTAGGATTAAATACATCATATCCATTATATTATAGAGCAGAACCAGTTGGATGTACGCAAACTATTATGTACAAACTATACAAAGAAAATGGAGTAGAAATTGATAAAAAGATTGCAACACTTATGGTATCAGCAATTATTTCAGATACACTTTTATTTAAATCTCCAACTTGTACTGAGCAAGATGTAGAAACAGCTAAAGAATTAGCAAAAATTGCAGAAATAGATTTAGAAACTTATGGAATGGAAATGTTAAAATCTGGAACAGATTTAAGTTCTTTTTCAATAGATGAAATTTTAAGTTTAGATGCAAAACAATTTACATTAAAAGAAGTAAATACTATAATAAATCAAGTAAATACAGCTTCTATTGATGAAGTTATGAAAATGAAAGTTGATTTAGAAGAAGGAATAAATAAAATAATTAATGAAAAAGGATTAGATTTATTTGTTCTTTTAATTACAGATATCGTTAATAGTAATTCACAAGTTATAGCACTTGGAAAAGATGCAGGAATAGTTGAAAAAGCATATGGAGTAAAATTAATAGATAATACAGCATTATTAAAAGGTGTAGTATCTAGAAAAAAACAAGTTATTCCTATATTAACAGAGAATGCTTAAAGTTAAAGGTGGATAATCAAAAATGAAATTAAACATAGTTTTAGTAGAACCAGAAATTCCGCAAAATACAGGAAATATATCAAGAACTTGTGCAATACTTCGGTGCTAAACTTCATTTAGTGCATCCATTAGGCTTTTTTATATCTGAAAAAGCAGTACAAAGATCAGGATTAGATTATTGGGACAAGCTCGATATAGAAGAACATGATAGTTTTCAAAAATTTTTAGAAAAATATAATCCAGAAAATCATAATATGTTTTTTGCTACAACAAAGGCTAAGCATATTTATTCTGATGTTGATTATAGTAAAATGAACGAAGTGTTTTTAGTTTTTGGAAAGGAAACAAAAGGGCTTCCAGAAGACATATTAAAAAAGTATATAGATAAAACAATAAGAATTCCTATGAGAGAAACTTTGCGTTCATTAAATTTATCTAACTCAGTAGCAGTAATTAGTTACGAAGTCGAAAGACAAAATAATTTTGAGAGATTAGAAGGAATTTCGTCATATTTTGATTAAATAATGGAAATAATTTTAGGGGAAGTTACTAAATAAATTTTAGGAGGTTTCAAATGAATAAATTAAAAAAAGTATTTACTGTATTAGTTTTAATATCTTTAATATTTGTACTAACTGCATGTGGAGAAAAAACTAATAATGATGATAATAAAAATACTAGTGGAAATACTACAAGTAATAACAATATAAATGAGCAAGGAGGTACAGAAGGAATGAAGAAAGCTAAAGAGTTTGTTGCTGAAGTACAAAAATTAGAAAGTGATAAAATTTTAGAAAATGCTGAAAAACAAATGGAAGAACCAAAAGAAGGGGATACAATTGCTATATTTCATATAGATGGATATGGAGATATAAAAATAAAATTCTTTGAAGATGTTGCCCCAAAAGCTTGTGAGAATTTTATAACTCATGCTAAAGAAGGGTATTATGATGGAGTAATATTTCATAGAGTTATTAATGAATTTATGATACAAGGTGGAGATCCAGAAGGAACAGGTTATGGAGGAGAAAGTATTTGGAATAAAGGGTTTGATGAAGAATTGAATTCTACTATTTTACCATATAGAGGAGCTTTATGTATGGCTAGTAGTGGAACAGGTACAACTTCACTTGGAAGTCAATTTTTTATAGTACAAGCTCATTATGAAGAGGCAATGAATGCATACTTAGAGGATGCTGGATTAAATACTATTGTTAAAGCTTTTGAAAAATATGAAGGTTCTTTATATAATTTAATTGCTTATGGACAATATACTACATTTGGTCAGGTTATAGAGGGAATGGATATAGTAGATGAAATAGCTTCTGTAGAAACAGATTCTAGAAATAATAAACCAGTGCAAGATATAGTAATTTCTTCTGTTGAAATAACAAATTATAGTAAATAATGATTAATTTTAAACGAACTACATATTAAAAATGTAGTTTGTTTTTTATATTATAAAAATAAGATTGAAAATTTCTAAAAAACTCTTGAATAAAAAAACTTTTTTTGGTATACTACTAAAGATATAAAATATGGAGAGAGGTAGAGAAAAATGAGAACAGATTTGAGAAAAACTAAAATAGTAGGAACTATAGGTCCATCTAGTGAAAACAAATTAAGAGAATTGTTTGACGCTGGGCTAAATGTTTGTAGAATTAATTATTCACATGGTAGTTATGATGAACAAGAATGGAAAACAAATGAAATAATAAAAATAAGAGAAGAATTAGATTTACCTATTCCAATGCTTCTTGATATGCAAGGTCCAGAAATTAGAACAGGAATGCTTGTTACTGGAAAAAATGATAAAATAATGTTAGAAGATGGTCAAAAATTCATATTAATGAATGAAGACATTATTGGAGATAAAGATAAAGTTTCTGTTTCATATAAAGACTTATACAAAGATGTTCAAGAAGGAACAAGAATTTTAATTGATGATGGTGCTATTGAATTAAGAGTAGACCAAATAGTAGATAAAGATATTCATTGTACTGTAATTCATGGAAATGGATTAGGAAGTAGAAAAACAATGAATTTACCTGGTACAATAATTCGTTTACCAGCATTAAAAGAAAAAGATATAAATGACTTAAAAACAGCTTGTGAACATGATTATGATTTTGTTGCAATTTCTTTTGCAAGAAATTTAGATGATATTGCACAAGTTAGAAAAGTATTAGATGAAAACGGTGGAAAAGATATTCAAATTATAACAAAAGTAGAGAATGTTGAAGGACTATCAAATATGGAAGATATAGTTAAAACAGCTGATGTTCAAATGATAGCTCGTGGAGATATGGCTACAGAAACAGACTTTACAGAACCACCAGTAATGCAAAAAAAATTCATTAAATTATGTAATAGAGCTAATAAACCAGCAATTACAGCTACTCAAATGTTAGAATCAATGACTCATAATCCATTACCAACAAGAGCAGAAGCTAGTGATGTTGCAAATGCTATATATGATAGAACTAGTGCAGTTATGTTATCTGGAGAATGTGCTATGGGTAGTTTCCCTGTAGAATGTGTTGAAACAATGGATAAAATAGCAAAAAGAGTTGAACCAACAATTAATTACTGGAAAAGATTTGACCAAAATCAATCTGTAGTTTTAAATAATTTGGAAGATAATATTGCATATTCAGCTTGTGTTATAGCTAAAAATACAAAAGCAGATGCAATTATATGTTATACAAATACAGGAGACTCTGCAAGACGTTTATCAGGAATGGGAGCAGGATGTCCAATTTTAGCTATTACAGATAATAAAAGAACATTCCGTCAATTAGCATTAGCTTGGAATGTATTTCCAGTTTATGTTGAATCAAAAGAAAATACAGATGCAACAGTTGAAGCTGGAATCCAAAAGTTAAAAACAAAAGGAATTTTAGAAGACGGAGATAAAGTAATAGTAACAGGTGGACATAGCTTTATAGGTGGAGTTAAATCAAGTAAAATGGCAAGTGGATATATAGAAGTTTAAAATGTAAATAAAGAAATAAAAGATTACTTTGAATTTAGAAATAAGTTCAAGATAATTTTTTTATTAAAAATGGTATGAAGATATATGAGAAAAATAAAAAAAATTTCGTTAAGTATATTACTTAATGAAATTTTTTATATTATAAATTTACTAATAAAAAACGAAAAAGTCAATGATTTCATAGAAAATACTTATTTTAAGTTTTAACTAAAAGCCAATTAAAACAAATTGACAGATTTCAGTAATAGCAACAGTTATGGTTGTTTTATTTTTCATTAAGTAATATACTTAATGAAAGAAATTATAGAAAATAAGTGATTAAAAATAACAACACAAAAAAATCAAGTAAAACCTTGAATGATAAATTTTTTAGTGATATATTGTAAACAAAAAAGATAAATAAAAGCATAATAAAAATAAAAAAAGTTTAAACTAAAGTAAAATTAAATAAAATACAAAAGTAAAAGGAGGAAAAAATGCAAGTAAGAAATGTGATGAAGGAAAAGAAAGGAATAACACTAATAGCGCTGATAGTAACTAAACTCGTGCCTACCGCCTAAAATAAAGGGTTGTAGGCGTTTTTGTATATTATGG
>CANRSD010000014.1 GCA_947642355.1 uncultured Clostridia bacterium | reverse complement strand
AATAAAAGCAAGTAATCGGAAGAAGTATAAAAATTACAAGTGAAGAAATAACAAACGCAGCACCACTAAGAGACGATATATTGAGTGGAATAGCAGCTATGGATAGTGGCGGAAAAAAGATGATAAGAGTAAAAGGAACAACTGAAAGCAGTATAACAGAAGATACATTGTATGAAGAGGAAGTGTATAATTTTAATGTAGTAAGAATAGATGGAGATTTAGAGCTAAGTGCAGAGCTTCGGAGCAAACGGAAAAGTAAAAATAAATGAAGTAGAAACAGATATAAGTGAAATAACAGATTTAGAGGTATCAAGTGATGGAAAAACATATTCAGTAGGAAATCAAAATGATGTAGCAACAGCAAATGAATATGCGAAAAATGGAGTAATATTAAAAGTAGAAGGAGATTTAAAAATAGGAGAAGGTACAATATTAACGGCAGTAGCAAGTACTCGGTGGATATGGTGGACCCAAAGGAATGTATATATATTGTACAGGAACTATTTCTAATAATGGAACAATTAGCATGACAGCAAGAGGAGCAAAAGCAGAAGGTCAAAATGTATATTTGTTTAAGAACTTGGAGGGAACATATGAGTATGTGCCTAAAGTTGGTGGAACTGGTGGAGGTGCTGTAACGTGTTCAAGTGGTGGTAGAGGTTGGTGGCATACTAATGGCATTAATCGGTTATTCTGGTCAGAGACGTGGAACTGGTGGTGGTGGATCAGGAGATGCGGCTCATACTGGTGCAGCAACTACTAAATCTGGACGAGGGGGGAATGGAACTTCTTGGAGTGGTGGTGCTAGTCGGTTCTACTTCTAGAAACTGGGCTGGATCAGTTGGTAATGCTGGTTCAGATGTTGGCGGTCCAGGAGGGGCTGCTCCTGGTGGAGGTACTTCTGGGATTGGTAATCCATCTAAAGGAACAGGGGGACTATTTGTTTTGTTTTGCTATACATTAAATGGGAATGGTCTTATAAATTCGACTCGGTTCTGTCCGGTTATACTGCAGTTGCAGATGCTTGTGGATTTGCTTCTGGTTCTTCTGGTGGGGGATCTGTTAATATTTTTGTTAATTCAAAAGAGATTTCTAATGAATTTAATACTTCTGGTGGTGCAAGGGCAGCTGTAACGTGCCCAAATTATACTGCTTATGGTCGGTGCAGGAGGTAATGGTTCGCTTACAATTGGCACAATAATAGGAGGATATTATACAGATATAAATATATAATTTCTATGAAATAAGTTATGCTATTAGTGTAACTTATTTTTTATTTAAAGGTAGTAGTTATATTCACTAATCCATATGAATAAAATAGAATATATTTTAATAATATAGGAGAGTTTTTATGATTGTTTTAAACAAAAAGAGAATAGTTTTTTTGATATCTGCTTTAATGGTATCTTTTATTTGTGTATCTTTAAATAATACTAATAATTTAGAGACTGTTCCAACATCAAGTGTTCCAGCTACAGGACATACTATAATATTAGATGCAGGACATCGGTCAACCAGATGGAGGAGCTATAAACAGTAATCGGGGTTTCTGAAGAAGAAATTAATTTGAAAATTGTTTTAAAATTACAAAAGTTATTAGAACAAAGTGGAAGTACTGTTATTTTAACTAGGTCAGATGAAAATGGTATATATAATACAGACGAAGAAAGTATAAAAAGTAAGAAGGTTTCAGATTTAAAAAATAGAGCAAAACTTGCCAATAGTGAAGAAGCAGATATTTTGGTGTCTGTTCACTTAAATAAAATAGAACAAAGTCAATATTATGGTTGGCAAACATTTTATCAGGAAAATAGTGAACAAAGTAAGCTTTTAGCTGGACATATTCAAAATAATTTAAATTATGCTATTCAAAAAGAAAATAAAAGAGAAATTTTAAAACTTTCTGGAAAATATATTATGGATAATGTAAAAGCTCCAACAGTCACAGTAGAATGTGGTTTTTTGTCAAATTTTGAAGAAGCAGAAGATTTACAAAAAGATGAGTATCAAGAAAAAATCGCTTGGGGAATTTATACTGGGATAATGGATTACTTTAATTAGTTGCAGTTTTATGTTAATTATGATATAATTAAAAAACTTTAAAATATAAATAAAATCCTTTCATTTTTCAAAATTAATAATCAATATCTAGCACACATATTGATTTTTAGCGTATATATAAAAATCTATTTTGGAGAGGAGATACAAAAGAATGAGGAAATTAATAACTTTAACAGTTGCTGTAATTTTAGCAATATTAGTAGTTATACCTGTTGTGGCAGAAGGAGAAAGAAAAAATCAACTATTTGAAAATGATTTAACAGTGGGTGAGGATTATAGACTTTCAGTTTATAAGAAATGGATTCGGGAAAATATAAATGAAGAAGAATGGTCTGAGTGTGGTTGCGTAGGATTACATAATTGTGCATCTTTATATCATATTCTAAAAGATACTGAAGAAGATGATTTCTATAAGGCATTCTTTAATGATGAGCATTTTTTTCGTCCACTTGGTAAGGTATATGTGGACAGTTCATTTTCAATGAAAGAGACTTTTTGTTATGAAAAGTCAGAAATTGAAAAAAATCTTTCACCTGTTATGAATGAAAAAGAAGTTGAGAATATATTTACAAATCAAGAAACAGATTTGTATGGATTTTTAACTTCTTTTGACAAAGAAGTTATAGATAAAGTGACTGTTATTATGCCAGAAGAGACACCAATAATTATAACAGACTTATGGAGTACAGAAAATGAGTATATACAACCATTTAGATATTATGGGGAAATCATTTTTTGTGTACCATATTCAAGTACAAATACGGAAGGCATCTTACATTGTGAAGAAGTTGTAAATGACCTTTTATGGAATCATAGTTTGATGCCAGGAGATGTGTCTATATATGTGGTTTATACGGATAAAGTCATAGTTAATTATAACAACGGTATTTATAATGGAGATTTTGGATTTATAGAAATCTATATTCCTTAATTTATTTCCATTTTAAAAATTAATAAAGTGTGCTACAAACTGCGTGCCAATTTAATTGGCGCGCAGTTTTATTATAATATTTCAAAAATGCATATTATTGATTTTTATTTAATTAATATGAATAAATATACAAAAAAAGCAAAAAATAGTTTTAAAAACGATTAAATAAAGGGGAAGTTAAATGGTTTTTAAAACTTTAAATATTTCAGGAGTATTATTAGATAGAAATCAACTAATTAAATATATGGAAAAAATAGCTGTTGAGCATAATATAAAAATTAGTTCTGATAAAAATACTTATCCTATACCTACTTTAAATGAAAATTATAAATTTATTTTAGAAACTTATAGAATACTTAATGAGCATATAAAATTAGGAATTAAAATTCATTCAGCAGGAGAATGGATTTTAGATAATTTTTATATTGTAGAAGAAATTGTAAAAACTATTAGAAAAGAATTGAATTTAAAAAAATATTCTAAGATGGTTGGTATAGCTTCTGGTAAATATGAGGGGTTTGCAAGAAGCTATGTTTTGGCGTCTGAAATAGTTTCATATACAGATTGCAAAATAGATAGTGAGACGGTATATGCATGTTTAGAAGCTTACCAAAGAAATAAAATGTTAACAATAGAAGAAATAGCAAATATTGGAGTATTTTTAAAAATTGCAATAATTGGACATATAAAAGAAGTTTGTGAAAGGATTTTTTCTTCTCAAATTCAAAGATTTAAAGTTGAAGAGATGATAGAAAGATTAGTTGAGCAAAAAGATATAAATAAAAGGATATTTACTAATAAAATTAATTATAATAGTAGTTTTGAAAATGAACTTAAGTATCCATTTATTGAATATATGTCTTATAGATTAAAAAAATATGGAAAATATGCAGGGATTTATCAAGAAATATTAGAAGAACAAGTTTTAAAAATGGGGCTTACTATTTCAGATGTTATACAAAAAGAACATTTATATATAGCAAATTTAAAAATAACTATTGGAAATGCAATTAAAAGTTTAAAAGATATTAGTAGAATTGATTTTTCAGAATTGCTTGGAGAAATGAGTGGCACAGAAGGAATATTAAATAAAGATCCTATAAATGTATATAAGAACATGGATCAAGAGACAAAAAATTACTATAAAACTATTATTGAGAATTTATCTAAGAAAACTAAAATATCTGAAATATATATTGCTGAAAAAGCTTTAGAACTTGCTAAAAGATATGAGAATTCAGAAGGAATTTTAAAACAAAAAAGAGCACATGTTGGATATTATTTAATAGATGATGGATATGAAGAATTAAAATCTTTATTAACAAATAGAAAATTAAATGAAAGAAATGAAAATTATAAGGCTAAATTATATATAGGAAGTTTTTTTGCTATAAGTTTGTTTTTTAATTTTATGATTTCTATGATAATTTATTTTAGTAGTTTAAGTGTATGGATTTGTGTATTATCTTTTATTTTATTGTGGATACCAATTTCAGAAATAATTATAAGATTTATGAATTATTTTATGAGTAAATTTAAATCACCTACTATTATACCAAAAATGAATTATGAAGAAGAAATTCCAGAAGAAAAAGTAACTTTTGTAGTAATTCCAACAATATTAAAAACAAAAGAAAAAGTACAAGAAATGATAAGAAAATTAGAAGTATATTATTTAGCAAATCCTTATGAGAATTTGTATTTTGCTCTTCTTCGGAGATGTTTCAGAAGAAAATTACAGAAAAATGGACTTTGATAAAGTAGTAGAACAAGAAGGAATTTCAGCTATAAAAAAATTAAACGAAAAATATAAAAAAGATGGGTTTGAAAGATTTCATTTTTTATATAGAAGTAGAAGTTGGAATGGGTCAGAAGGAAAATTTATAGGCTGGGAAAGAAAAAGAGGACTATTAGTAACTTTTAATGAGTATATTAAAGGTATTATTCCTAATAAATTTTCTGTAAATAGTATAGAAAATCAGAAAAAAAATATGCCTAATTTTAAATATATTATTACACTTGATTCTGATACAAATTTATCTTTAAACTCAGCAGGAAAATTAATTGGTGCTATGAGTCATATTTTAAATATACCAGTAATAGAAGATGGTAAAGTAATTTCTGGATATGGGATTATGCAACCTCGTATAGGTCTTGATTTAGGACTAGCTAAAAAGAGTAAATTTATTGAATTATATAGTATTAGTGGTGGTATAGATTTTTATACAAATGCTATATCAGATATTTATCAAGACTATTTTAAAGAAGGAATTTTTACAGGTAAAGGTATTTATGATGTAAATGTTTATAATGAAATTTTACAAAATGAAATACCAGAAAATACAGTTTTAAGTCATGATCTTTTAGAAGGAAATTTTTTACGATGTGGATTAATTACAGATGTTATGTTATTAGATCGGATATCCTCTTAAATATATTTCATATATAAAAAGAAATCATAGATGGGTACGTGGAGATTTTCAGATTATAAGATGGCTTTTTAGTAAAAGATTAAATGAGATTTCTAAATTTAAGATTTTTGATAATCTTAGAAGAAGTATGATAAAAGTATTTAGTACTTTGGGAATAATTGTTTCTTTATTTACTTTTAAAAGTAATGTGTTAATAAGCTCTATTATTTTAGGGATATCTATAATTTCTGCTGTTATTATGTATTTTTTAGACATAATAAATTTTGTAATATTTAAGGAAAGTAATGTACAAGGAGCAATATATTCTCATAAGAAATTTTCTAAAGATATTAATGGTGTAACTCTAAGCTTTTATAAAATTTTACTTGAGATTTTATTTTTGCCATATGAAGCATATCAAAATTTAGATGCAAGTATTAGAAGTATTTGTAGAATGGTAAAAAAGAAAAGACTATTAGAATGGGTTACAGCTGAAGATCGGAGATAATCTAACTAAAAATAATATTTTAAGTGTTTATAAAGAAATGATAATAAATGTTTTTTTGGGAGCTTTATTAATTGTTTTTGGAAATATAATTTTTAGAGTGATTGGTATTTTATGGATAATTGCACCTGTTATAGTATTTTTTATAAGTAAAGAAAAAGAAGAGAAGTCGATTATTGATATTGAAGATAGAAAAGGTTTATTAGATATTGCTTTTAAAACTTGGAAATTTTTTGAAGATAATATAACAGAAAAAAGTAATTATTTAATTTGTGACAATTATCAAGAGGATAGAAAAGAAAAAACAGTAAATAGAACGTCTTCAACAAATATTGGATTAGAACTTTTATCTATAATATCTGCATATGATTTAAATTTTATTGATTTTGAAAAGTCTAAAAATTTATTGAAAAAAGTTTTAAATACTGTAAAAATATTATCTAAATGGAATGGACACTTGTACAATTGGTACAAATTAGATACTTTAGAGCCATTAAAGCCTATGTATGTTTCAACAGTGGATAGTGGGAATTTTGTAGGATATTTATATATAGTTAAAGAATTTTTAAAAGAGCATATGCAGGATAGTGAAACATTAGCATTATATGAAGATGTAAAAGGTTTAATTGATAATACTGATTTTTCAAGTTTATATAGTAATAAAGATAAATTATTTTCAATTGGTTTTAATTTAGAAGAAAATAAATTAACAGATTCATATTATGATTTCTTAGCTTCAGAAGCAAGACAGGCAAGTATTGTAGCAATTGCTAAGAGGCAGGTTCCTGTAAAACATTGGAATGCATTAAGTAGAACAATAACTATATTTAAAGGATATAAGGGATTAGTTTCATGGACAGGTACAGCGTTTGAGTATTTAATGCCAAATTTAAATTTAAAAAGATATAAAGGAAGTCTAATTGACGAATCAAGTAAATTTGCTATATTAAGCCAAAAAGAATATTGTCAAAGGTTAGGAGTTCCTTGGGGAATTTCAGAGTCAGCATTTAATTTAAAAGATTTAAATTCTAATTATCAATATAAAGCATTTGGAATACCATGGCTTGGATTAAAAAGAGGATTAGAGTATGATTTAGTTATTTCGCCATATAGTACTTTTTTGGCCCTACAAGATGGAGATTTAGATGCTATATCGAATATTCAAGAGTTAAAAAAGGCAGGAGGATATGGAGAATATGGTTTTTATGAAGCAATAGATTATACAAGTAATAGATTAAAAGATGATGAAAAATATGCAGTAGTAAAAACATATATGGCACATCATCAAGGACTTATTTTTAATTCAATAAATAATGTATTAAATGATAATATTCTTCAAAAAAGGTTTAATAATAATCCAGAGATAGAAGCAGTAGAGATTTTATTACAAGAAAGGATGCCAACAGATATGATTATTACAAAAGAAAAAAAGGAAAGACCTGAAAGACCAAAAAATATACAAGCTTCAGGATATATTGAAAAAGTAATTAATAATACAGAAAATTCTAAAAAGAATTATAATGTTATTTCAAATGAGGATTATAAAGTTGTAATAGATGATAAACAAGAGGGATATAGCCAATACAAAGATATTATTATAAATAAATATAAACCTGGATATGAGCAGAAACAAGGAATGTTTTTTTATGTTAAAAATTTGAAAACTCAAAAAATAATTAATTTAAGTGATAATTGTAGAGTTATTTTTAGTACAGATAAAGCTAAATTTATCAAGCAAGAGGGTAGTATTAAACTTACAATGAGTGTAACATTAAATCCTAATAAGCCAGTAGAAATTAGACGTTTAGAAATAGAAAATATGGGAAGTAGCGAAGAGGTTTTAGATGTATCATTTGATTTTATCCCAAGTTTAACTACAAAAGACACTGAGTATGCTCATCCAGCATTTAGTAGCATGTTTTTAAAATTCAAGAAAGAAAATGATAATATAATAATTGAGAGAAAAAGTAGAGATTTAAAGAAAATTATGTATTTAGCTACTACTTTATACACAGAAAATGGACAAATTGTGGATACAGGTTTTGAAATTGATAAAGAGAAATATTTAGGAAGACAATCTTTTGATGAGCCTATAATGATTAAGGAATCGAGAAATTTTACTAATAGTTTAAATTATGCAATTAATAAAATATTAGCTATGAAACAAGTTTTAAGGTTAGTTCCAGAAGGTAAAGTTTGTATTAATTTTTTAATTAGTGTTTCGGAAAATAAGCAAGAAGCAATTGATAATTTAAATGAATGTAAAGTAGAAGATGAAATATTAAAAATATTTGAGATTTCTAAGGCTAGAAGTGAAGAAGAACTTAAATATTTGCAAGTTAGTTATAAACAAGCTGAAGTTTATCAAGAGTTTTTAAATTATTTATTAGAGCCTGAGATTATTAAAGATATAGAAATGAATATAAATGATGATTATGAGATAAATAGTATATGGAAATTTGGAATTTCTGGAGATATTCCAATATTAACTATAAAAATTCAAGATATATCTTCAATAGAAAATTTGCAAGAAGTTATTGAATGTTATATGTTTTATAGAATTAAAAAAATATATATGGATTTGGTTATAATAAATGAAGAAAGTATGAGTTATGAAAGACTACTTAAAGAAGCAATAGAAGGCATTATTTTAGACAAACAAATTAATTATTTAAGAGATGTTAAATCAGGAATTTTTATTTTAAATAGTAATGAGATAGAATTAGAAGATTTAAAAGTTATAGAATTGAAATCTAAAATTATATTAAATGCTGAAAAAGGTGGAATAAATAATTTTATTAAAGAACAAGGAAAAAACAAGATTAAAAGGGTACAAAATAAAATAATTAATACTGAAGAAGAAGTTATAGAGAAAAAAGAAGAAGATTTATTATTTTATAACGAATATGGTGGTTTTTCTTTAGATGGAAAGGAATATAAGTTTTGTACAAATTTTGAAAATAAACTTCCAACAAGTTGGAGCAATGTAATAGCAAATAAGATGTTTGGTGTACTTGTAACTGAAAATATGTATGATGTTATATGGAATAAAAATAGTAGGTTAAATAGACTAACTGCTTGGAGTAATGATTCTGTACAAAATATTCCATCACAAATAATATATGTTAGAGATTTAAAAAATGATAAGGTTTGGACTTTAAATAGTGGAATTTTGCCTAATAGGAATTATTATTATGTAACTTATGGATTTGGATATAGCAAATATAAAAATGTAAATGATGGTATTTTGCAAGAAACAGATATATTTGTTCCAAATGATAGAAATATGACTATAAATAAAATTAGATTTAAAAATACAACTTCAGATGAAAAGAAATTAAAGGTTTTAGTATATTTAAAGACAGTTTTAGGAGAAGATGAATCAAAAACAGATGGTAGTGTTTATATAGAAAAAAATAAAAATATAGTTTTTATGAAAAATTTAATTGGAGTAGAGGAGTTTAGAAAAATTGCCTATATTAGTTCAAATTTAAAAATAAAGAATTTTACTAAAAATAAAAAAGTATTTTTTGGAAATGGAAATTTACAAAATCCAGATTGTTTATTTGGTGAAGTTCTTGATAATAAGAATGGTATAGGAAATTGTATTGGACTTGAATTTGAAATTGATATTGAACCATATGGAGAAAAATATTTTAATATAATTATTGGTCAGGAGAATAGTATTGCAGATATAGAAAAAGAAAGTAGTATCTTAGATAATATAAAGGAAATTGATTTAAGCTTAGATGATGTTAATAAAAAATGGTCTAATATTATTAATATTTTGAATATAAAGACACCAGACGAATCTTTAAATATTTTATTAAATGGTTGGATTATATATCAAACAATCGTATGTAGATTATGGGCTAAGACAGCATTTTATCAATCAGGTGGAGCTTATGGTTTTAGAGATCAATTACAAGATTGCTTAGGAATGAAATATATAGATATATCTTTATTAAAAGAACAAATTATAAAATGTAGCATGCATCAATTTTTAGAAGGAGATGTTTTACATTGGTGGCATGAAGAAACAAAAAAGGGAGTTAGAACTAAGTTTTCAGATGATCTTTTATGGCTTCCATATGCAGTTTGTGAATATATAAAGATTACAGCAGAATATAAAATATTAGATGAAGAAGTTGAATATCTTAGTGGGGACCAATTAAAAGAAAATGAACAAGAAGTTTATAATCAGTTTTATAAATCAGATATTAAAGAGAGTATATATGATCATTGTATAAGAGCAATTGATAAAAGTTGTAATTTTGGAAAAAATGGTTTTCCAAAGATTGGATGTGGAGATTGGAATGATGGATTTAGCAATATTGGACCAAAAGGAGAAGGGCAAAGTGTTTGGTTAGGTTTTTTCCTTTATGATATTTTGAATAAATTTATAAAAATTTGTGAATATAAAAAAGATACTAAAAATTATGAAAAATATTTTAAAATAAAAGAAGAATTAAAAAGAAACCTAAATACTAAAGGTTGGGATGGAAGATGGTATAAAAGAGCTATTACAGATGATGGTGATATACTTCGGAAGTATTGATAGTGAAGAATGTAAAATAGATAGTATAGCACAAAGTTGGTCAGTTATATCTGATGCTGGAGATAATGATAAGAAATATATTTGTATGCAAGAACTTGAGAATAATTTAGTAGATAGAGAAAATAAAATAATAAAGTTGTTTTGGCCAGGTTTTGAAAATTGTAAATTTAATCCAGGTTATATAAAGGCATATCCAAATGGAATTAGAGAAAATGGTGGTCAGTATACACATGCTGCTATTTGGACAATTATAGCTATGTCTAAACTAGGATTTGGAGAGAAGGCATTAGAATTTGCTCAAATTATAAATCCAATAAACCATTCTTTAAATAAGGAATCTGCTAAAAAATATAGATTAGAACCATTTGTAATTTCAGCAGATATTTATAATGCAGAAGGGCAAGTAGGTACAGGTGGTTGGAGTTGGTATACAGGTTCTAGTAGTTGGTATTACGATGCAGTTGTAGAATATATACTTGGATTTAAAATAGAAAATAAATTTTTAAAGATTGAACCATGTATAGCTAATTTTTGGAAAGAGTATGAAATTCATTATAAGTATAAAACTAGTATGTATAATATCAAAGTAAAAAATAAAAATTCTAAAAATACTGGTGTAGAAAAATTTTTATTAAATGGAGAAGAAGTAAAAGATAAAAAAGTTTTATTACAAGATGATGGTAAAATATATAATATTGAAATTATAATGTAAGTTTTGAAAATAATTTTAATGAAATTTTTTTGTATAATATTTGAAAAAAACTTGTAATATATTTTTTTATATGATATAAAATAATTGTAAAAAATTTGAAGTAGGAAGGTGACATTTAGTGGAAGACATAATAGATAGAGATAAAAAAACAATTTTAATAGTTGATGATGAAAAAAACATTAGAGATTTACTAGTTTTTAATTTGCAAAATGAAGGATATAATACAATAGAAGCATCTGATGGTATACAAGCAGTAGATGTTGCTTTAAAAGAAAAACCAGATTTAATTTTACTAGATGTTATGTTGCCAAAGCTAGATGGTAAATCAGTATGTAAAAAGCTTAGATATTCTTTAAATATGTCTAATATTCCAATTTTGATGATTTCAGCTAAAGATACAGAAACAGATAAAATTGTTGGATTAGAAATTGGAGCAGATGATTATATAACAAAACCATTTCAAATTAGAGAAGTTATAGCTAGAGTAAAAGCAAATCTTAGAAAAGCAGAGTTAAATACTGGAAATGATGTTGTAGTGAAAGAAAACACAGAAGATATAATAAAAGTTGGGGATTTAACACTTGATTTAAAACGTATAGAAGTAAAAGTAAAAGATGAAATTATTAATCTAACTAAAAAAGAATTTGACGTTTTAAAGTATTTAGCTACTCAACCAGGACAAGTTGTTACAAGAGAAATGCTTTTACGTGATGTATGGGAATATGAAGAATATGTTGGAGCAATAAGAACTATTGATGTAACAATGAATAGAATTAGAGATAAAATAGAAAAAGATAAAGCAAATCCTAAAATCCTTATTACTAAAAGAGGTTCAGGATATTATGTAACAGATAAAAATTAGAATTGAAGCCTTTCATAATTTGTGAAAGGCTTTTTTGAATATTAGTTAAAATATCCATTGATACCTCTATAAAAGTAATGTAAAATTTTTATAGAGGTGTTGTTATATGAGGACTATTAAGTTATATGGTAAAAAATTATTAATGAAAGAATTAAGAAAAAGTTATAATTTTTTTATAAAAGAATTTAATGATAATGAAGATAGTAGAGGATATGGACTAATAAGAGATAAAACTTTAATTTCAAATGACATTTCTAGTATTGCATCTGTTCGGATATGGTTTAGCAGCTTTAGTTATTGGAGTAGAAAATAAATGGATAAGTTATAAAAAGGCATATAATAGAGCAAGTAAAACACTTGACACATTTATTAATAATGTTGAAGGAAAAAATGGGTTTTATTATCATTTTATAAATATGAATACAGGTAAAAGAGAATGGGACTCAGAAATTTCCATAATAGATACAGCAATATTTATATGTGGAGCTATAACTGCTGGAGAATACTTTGGTAAAGAAGTAAAAGAGAAAGCAGAAATTTTATATAAAAGAATAAATTGGAAATGGTATAGTAATACAAATTTCTTTTATATGGGCTATACTCCTGAAAAAGGTTTTTGGGAAAAGTGGGATATGTATGCAGAACAATTAATGCTATATGTTTTAGGTGTAGCTTCACCTACTTTTTCGATAGATGAAAGCATGTACTATGCTTTTCGAAGAGAAAAGGCAGATTATAAAGATATAAAAGATATAATTTATACTTATGGTGGGAGTTTATTTACATATCAATTTTCACATGCTTGGATAGATTTTAGAGGACTAAAAGATAATAATGGTACAGACTGGTTTGAAAATTCTATTAAAGCTACAAAAGCTAATCGAAAGTATTGTATAGATAATAAAAATAAATTTAAAACATATGGAGAAAATTCATGGGGGTTAACTGCAAGTATTGGTCCAAATGGATATAGAATATTTGGAGCTGAGCCTTGTAAATCAAATTTGCAAGTTGAAAATGATGGTACAGTAGCACCTTGCGGAGCAATAGGTTCAATAGTTTTTACACCTGAAGAAACAATAAAATTAATGGAGTATTTTTATAATGAGATACCAATATTATGGGGAAAATATGGATTTAAAGATGGATATAATCTAGAAAGTAGTAGAATATGGGTATCAAAAGAGTATATTGGAATTGATAAAGGAATAAGCTTGTTAATGATAGAGAACTATTTAAATGGTACTATATGGAAATATTTTATGAAAAATAAATATGTTATTAAAGGGTTAGAAAAATTAGAGATAGATAATAGAGAAAAAATTTTATATAATTAGATATGTGAAAAACACATATCTTTTTTTTTATATTTAGTAGAAATTAGCAAAAAAATGTAGTATTATATAAAAGTTATATTAAAATGGAGGAGTTAAAAGTGCTTAAGAAATTATTTATAAAAGATTATAGAAATGTAGAAAATGTTGAGGTTAGACAACGATATGGGACAGTTGCAGGTGTTTTTGGTATTATTTCTAACTTTATATTATTTATTATAAAATTTGTAATAGGTATTATTGCAAATAGTGTAACTATTACAGCAGATGCATTTAATAATTTATCTGATTCTGGTTCTTGCGTATTAACTATTGTTCGGATTTAAACTTGCAAATAAACCAGCAGATAAAGAGCATCCGTATGGGCACGCTAGGTATGAATATATAACTGGTATTATAATTTCTTTGTTAATTTTAAGTATGGGAGTGATATTTACAAAATCTTCAATAGAAAAAATATTTTCTCCTGAAGAAATTGTAATTAATGTAGCAACATATATAGTACTAATTATTGCTATTATAGGAAAATTAATTCAAATGTTTGTATATTTAGATTTTTCAAAGGCAATAAAATCTGAAACAATTAAAGCAACGGCAATAGATGCAAGAAATGATATTATAACCACCTCAGCTGTATTGCTTTCAGTAATTATAATGGGGATTTTTAAAATTAATATAGATGCATATGCAGGATTAATAGTTTCGATATTTATTGTAATTAGTGGAATAAATACTTTAAAAGATACAATAAATCCTTTACTTGGAGTAGTAGCAACAAAAGAGCAGGTAGAAGAAATAAAAAGTAAAATATTAAGTCATAAAGAAATAAGAGGAATACATGATTTAGTTATACATAATTATGGACCTCAAAATAATTTTGCAACAGTTCATACTGAAATTTCAGCAGATATGGATATTTTAATAGCACATGATTTAATGGATAATATAGAAAAAGAAGTAAAAGAGGATTTAGGAATTGATTTGACTATACATATGGATCCATTGGAATTAAATGATGAGAAAACTAGTAGAATATATCAAAAAACAAAAGGAATATTAAAGAATTTTGATGATACATTAAAAATGCATGATTTCAGATTAGTAAGTGGAGAGACACATACTAATGCAATTTTTGATATTATGATTCCATATGAGAAAAATTACTCAGAAAAGGAATTAATTAATATTTTAAAAGATGGATTTAAAGATGAAGAAATAAAGTATTACTTTGTTATAACAATTGATAGGCCATTTTACTAAAATGAAAATATTTTGTAACCTTTTTTCAAAAAACGGTATTATATAAATGAAAGTACTTTTGGATAAAGGAGCTAGTTCAAATTGAATAATAAAACTATTGAAGATTACGAAGAAAATGATGGTTTAAATATAGAAGCAATAATACAATGTTATAATGGATATATTTATACAATTATAAAAAATTCTATTACTTATAAAGAAGATATAGAAGAAGTATTATCTGATGTGTTTATGGTATTATGGAAAAATTATCAAAGGTTAGATAAGAGTATGCCTGTTAGACCATATTTAGTAGGAATAGCAAGGAATTTAATACGAAAGAAATATAAATCAATTAATATAAAAAGCGGTACTGAAAATATTGATAATTACGAAAATGAAATAAGTAATTATATAGATATTCGGATATTTAATAGAGAAAAATGAGAAAAGTAAGATTATATCAGTAGTAATGGATAGTGTAAAAAAAGAAGAAAGAGATATATTTATAATGTTTTATTATAAATCAAAGAAAATTAAAGAGATAGCAAAAAAGATGGATATATCTCAGTCTAAAGTAAAAATAGTTTTACATAGATTACGAAAATTAATAAAAAAGAGATTAAAAGAAAGAGGGTATAACTATGGAGAATAATGAATTAGATAATAAAATAATAAATAATGTGAGAAATAGAATAGTTGTATCTAATTTAGAAAAGGAGGAAAATATGAAAATAAATAAAGTAAAACAATTAATTTCAATATCAGCAGTTTCTTTATTGGTGTTGTGTGGAGGTTTTTTTACAGCAAATGCTGCAACAGATGGAAAATTGGCAGAAGATATTAAAGATAAAATAGTTAATATTAAATTTGATGAAAATAAATATGAATTAAAACATACAGAGACACAAAAAGATAAAGAAGGGAATGAAAAGTTAACTTATATTTTAGATTCAAAAGATGGAAAAGAAGAATGTATTATTATGGAATATACAGATAATTTAGAAGATGAAGATTTAAAATTAGAAGCTACTATTGATATTGATGATACTAAGGAAAATGAAGAAAATATTTTATTAACAATAGAAGATAATAAAGGAAATTAATATAAATTAAAAACATAAAAATAAAACTATATTTATTAGATAAAAAGTCTAATAAGTATAGTTTTTTTATTTTAAATTATTGTTTCCGTAGAAAAATAGGAAAAAATGTTGAAAAAAAAATATGATAGTGATATACTCTAAACAATATGAAATAAAAGAGGTAATAAAAAATGGCCCCAAAGAAGATATTGCATATAGTAGAGTCGTTTGGAAGTGGAGTGTTCTCTTTTTTAGTAGATTTAGTAAATAATATTGATAATGAGTTTGATATAATTATAGCATATGGTGAAAGAGAAGAAACATTTAGAAATTTTAAGGAATATTTTTCGGATAAAATTAAATTTATTAAAATTGAGAATTTTACAAGAAGTATAAATATAATGAAAGATTTGAAAGCTTATAGGGAAATAAGGAGCGTACTAAAAAGTGAGAAACCAGATATTGTACATTTGCATTCATCAAAAGCTGGCTTTTTGGGAAGACTTGCTAGCAATTGTAAGAAAATAAAAGTTTTATATAATCCACATGGTTTTTCTTTTTTAATGAAAGATAACTCAAGAATAAAAAGATGTATATATTGGTTAATTGAGAAATTAGCTTCTTTTAATAAAGCTGTTATTATAGGATGTTCAAAAGGAGAATATGAAGAAGCATTAAAATTAACAAAAAATTCAGTTTGTATTAATAATGGTATAGATATAAAAAAATTAAATGGAGAAATTAAAACTTTAAAAGAGAAAAAAATTGATTTTGATAACTTAAAGGTCTGTACAGTTGGAAGAATTGGATGTCAAAAAAATCCAATATTATTTAATAATATTGCAAGTAAATTATCTAATATAAAATTTACATGGATTGGTGAAGGAGACTTAAGGTCAGAACTTACAAGTTCTAATATATTTATTACAGGTTGGAAAAAAAGGGAAGATGTATTAAAGATTTTAAATGAAAATGATATTTTTATTTTGCCTTCTCTTTGGGAAGGTTTACCACTTTCATTATTAGAGGCAATGTATTTAAAAAAAGTTTGTATAGTTAGTAATTGTATTGGAAATAGAGATGTTATTAAAAATGGAGAAAATGGATTTATAATTAGTAATGAAAATTATGATGAGATTATAAAAAATTTAAATATTGAAGTATGTAACAAAGTTTCAAGTAAGGCTAAAGAAGATGTTATAAATGAATTTAATATAGAAAAAATGATTGAAAGTTATAAAAAACTATATCATAAAATAAAAATTTAATAATTAGTGAGAAATATGAAATATTTTAAATAAGTTTTAGACTGAAAGTTTAAGAGGTAAAATAATGTTTGTTTTGAAGATATATTATCATATGTTATCAATTATAAAAAAGTGTTTTTATAAATTTATTTATGGAAGAAATATAAACTTTGGAAAGAAAGTTCAATTTAGGAAAGGATTTTCTATTAATATTGATAGTAGTCAATCTAATGTAATAATTGGTGATAATACTTTTTTTAATAATTATTGTACAATTAGCTGTATGTCAGGTGTTGAAATAGGCAAAAATACACTATTTGGTGAAAATGTCAAAATATATGATAATAATCATATATTTAATGTTGCAAATAAAACAATAAAAGAACAAGGATATTCATCTTCAAAAATAAAAATAGGTAATAATTGTTGGATTGCTAATAATGTTATTATTTTAAAAGGTGTAAATATTGGAGATAATGTTGTGATTGCAGCAGGTTGTATAATAAAAGAGGATATTGAATCTAATATGATTGTTAAATCAAACAATGAGTTGATAAAAGAAAAGATTATATATAGAAGTTAAGGAGTGTAATTAGTTTTTACTAATTAGAAAATATATGGATAATGAATTAGTTACTGTTTTAATGCCAATGTATAATACAAAGGAAATGGACCTTAGGATGGCTATAGAAAGTATTTTGAGCCAGACTTATAGTAATATAGAATTTATAATAGTAAATGACTGTAGTACAAATGGATGTGAGATAATTGTAGAAGAGTATTCTAAAAAAGATAGTAGAATAGTTTTACTTCATAATGATAGAAATTTAGGTATTGAAGCTACTTTAAATTATGGAATAGATAATGCAAAGAGCAATTATATTGTTAGAATGGATTCTGATGATATTTCATATAAGGATAGGATTGAAAAACAATTGAAATTTATGAAAACCCATCCAGAATATAGTTTTATTGGTGGCAGAGCAGATTTTTTTAATAGTAAAGAAGGAATTTTTAGAGAGTCCAATTTTTATGGTGAAGTAAAAAAAGAACACTTTTTAAGAGGAACTCCATTTATACATCCAACTATTATGCTAAAAAAAGATGCGATAATAGAAGTTGGTGGATATCCAATAAGTAATAGAACAGAGGATTATTTACTTCAAATGACTTTATATTCCAAAGGCCATAAAGGATATATTATAGAAGATAAAATTTTAAAGTATCGTCAAGATTCTGATACAATAAAAAGATTTTCAAAAAAACAAAGAATAAATGAAATTAAAGTTAAGATTACAGGATTTAAAATGTTGAAAATGAAATGGTATCAGTATATATGGATATTGAAACCATTAATAGCAATGTTTATACCTAATAGAATCTTAATGTTTTATCAAAAAAACAAATAATAGAAATGGACAATAAGTAAAATTTAGTAATATTATTAAGATAAAGGAAAAAAGGCATGAAAATTATTAATAAAAGAAAATTATTATTTAGTATATTATTATTATCAATGTGTTTTCAAAATATTGAAATTATGAATTTTGGAACTTTTGGACTTAAATTGTTCCATGTGATTGGAGTATTGTATTTGCCATGGTTACTATCTAAAAAGAAAATAAAATTACCAACAAGAACTATAACTTTATTTTATATATTTATGCTTTTTATTTCATGTATAAATTTTGTAAAATATGGTTTTCATAGTCTGATTTTTAATTACACTTTTTCTTTTTATATAATATTATTAATTTTAAACTGTGGTAGTGATATAAAAAAGGAAGAATGGATAGATATTATAAAAAAAGTTGCAGTAATTGTTTTAATTTGTGTTTATATAAATGCAATAATGAATGCTGATATAATAATTAGATTTTTGAAAAATCCAAATGGACATCCTATATATAAATTTATATTTGGAGGAGGAGCTAATTTAGAAGCGACTTGGATTGGAATGTTTGGATTTTTTTTTAAAGAAGATAAAAGAGGTTTTTTATATACAGCACTTTGTGTAATTATTTCAACATTACTTGCAAGTAGAGTTGGAATAATAATAAATTGTATTTGTTTTATTTTCTTAACTTTACAACAAAAAGAAGCAAGACCTGGAAAGATAAAAAAGGTAAGAATTTTAATAATGCTTATTTTAGGTGTTATATTGTTAATATTTTTAGTAGTTACAGGAATAGTAGATTATTTACTTATTAGATTAAAGAGTATAGGAACAGATACAGGTTCAACAGCTAGATTATTGATGTGGAAGAACATAGAAGAAGCATTTAAGAGAAATCCATTAGGGTATGGTGTTCGGTAATTCTATTGTTGGAATAAATACAGTTTCAGAAGTTTTTATTGGTGAAGGTAATATTCATAATCTATATTTTCAAATGTTATTAGATTGTGGATTGATAGGAGTTTTAGCATATATATGGATAATATTAAAATTTGTTTTTAAAGAGTGGAAGAATTTTTTTAATAATCCAATTATTGCATTTATAATTTCATATTTTATTTTAGGATTTATACAATTTAGAGGCGGAGATGCATTAATGTTCTATATTGTAGGTATATATTTGCTAAATAGGGAACAGAAGAAAGGTATTCTAAAAAATGAAGAAAAAAATTGAACTAATTTTAAAATCAATTATATATAGGACTGGAATCTTAAGTTTACCTTTTTATATATTTAGACTTTTTCCAATAAATAAAAATAAAATAATATGTTCGAATTTTTATGGCAAGGGTTATGGAGATAGTCAAAGATATATTATAGATGAGTTATTAAAAAGAAATAATAAAAAATATGATATAGTTTGGGTTGTACAAAATGAAAATATAACAGGATTTCCAAAAGAGGTTAGAACAGTTAAAATAAATTCTTTGAAATATATTTATGAACTTGTGACTGCAAAAGTATGGATATTTAATACTAGAAAAAATATTATAGTGAAAAAAAGAAAGAATCAATTTTATATCCAAACTTGGCATGGAGGAATAGCATTAAAGAAAATTGAAAAAGATGCTATTGATAAGTTAGATAAGAATTATATAAATCAGGCTAAAGAAGATTCGAAGGATATAGATTTACTTGTATCAAATGGGAAATTTTGTACTGATATGTATAAAAGAGCATTTTGGTATGATAAAGAAATTATTGAGTGTGGATTACCTAGGAATGATATTTTAGTAAATGGTGATAGACAAAAAATAAAAAAAATAGTAAAAGATTTTTTTGGTATTAAAGATAATGAAAATATTATATTATATGCACCTACTTTTAGAAATGAATATATTAACAATCCTTATGATATAGATTTTAATAATGTTATAAAAGTTTTAAAGCAGATAACAAATGAAGATTGGAAAGTACTTATAAGATTACATCCTGGACAAAAAAATCCAGAGAAATATGTTAAGTTTTCAGAAAATATTATAAATGCTTTTAAATATAAAGATATTCAAGAACTGATTTTATCTTCTAATATTTTAATTACAGACTATTCTTCTACAATGTTTGAAGCTATGATAGCCAATATTATAGTTGTTTTATATGCAAATGATATAGATAATTACAGAAATGAAAGAGGAATGTATTTTGAATTTGAAGAATTACCTTTTAAATTGACAAGAAATAATAAAGAACTTTTAGAAGTTCTTTCAAATATAGATTTTAGTAAAATTCAAAATAATTATAAGAATTTTAAAGATAGGATAGGTCTTATTGAAAATGGGAATGCTTCTGGAAAAATTTGTGATATTATAGAAAAGTTATAAGAGGTTATAGGTAAATTCCTTTTAAAAACCTAAATACATTATACAAGGAACAATAAATGAATAATCAAAAAGAGTTACTAGTAAATACAATAATAATATTTGTAGGAAGATTTTGTACACAATTTATATCATTTTTATTATTGCCAATTTATACTTCTTATTTAATAACATCAGATTATGGTGTAATAGATTTAATACAAACATATATATCTTTATTTATACCTATTATTGCATTAAGATTAGATTCGTCAGTTTTTAGGTTTTTAATTGATGAAAGAAAAAATGAAAATAATAAAATAGATATAATTACAAATTCATTAGTATCATTAATATTACAAACGGTTATTTTTTCAGTTCTTTATTTAATTATAGGAATATTTATAAAATTTGAATATTATTGGTTAATAATATTTAATATATTATTTATGACATTATCAAGTGTACTTCTTCAAGTTTCAAGAGGAATGGGGGATAATATTGGATATTCATTAACATGTTGTGTTACTGGATTTTTAACAATAATATTAAATATAGTTTTAGTAATAATTTTGAAATTAGGAGGACAGGGGGTTTTAATTTCTTCTGGAATTGCCAATTTAGTTGGTTGTATAACACTATTTTTTAGAAATAAATTATATAAATATATTAAGTTTGAAAGTGTTAGTAAAACGAGAATTAAGGAATTGTTAAAATATTCTTTACCAATGATACCAGATGGATTATCTTGGTGGATAATAAATGTTTCAGATAGAACGTTTATTTCTATTTTTGTAAATACAGCTGCAAACGGAATTTATGCAGTTTCGAGTAAATTTTCTAATATACTTTCAAGTTTTTTTTCTGTAATTAATATGTCATGGCAAGAGAGTGCATCATTACATATAAATGATGAGAATAGAGATAGTTTTTTTTCAAAAACTATTAATAATATTTTGAGTATATTTGTTACTTTATGTGTTGTAATTATGGTTTGTATACCACTTGCTTTTGATTTACTTATAGGAAAAAGTTATTATGATGCATTAACATATATACCAATATTGTTATTATCTAATATTTTTAATGTCTTAGGAGGCATGTTTGGTGGAATATATATTTCTAAAAAATTAACTAAATCAGTAGCAAGAACTACTATTGTAGCAGCATTAGTTAATTTGATTTTAAATTTGATTTTAATTAAATGGATCGGTTTGTTTGCTGCAGCATTATCTACAGTTGTTGCATATTTTGTAGTATTTATATATAGATTTTTAGATTCTAAAAAATATGTGAAAATAAAATTTGATAAAAATGTAGTTTTTAAATCAATATTAATATTTGTCTTTTCTACAATTTTATATTATATAAATAATTTTTTTACTAACATAATTAATTTTATAGTTGTTGCAATCTTTGCTTTTGTAGTTAATAGAGTTAATATAAAATATGTATTTGGACTAGTAAAGAATAAAGTATTTAGTGGAAAGAATAATAGAGGGAACTAGAAATGAATTATGTTAATAAAATAATGAAAGATAAATATGAATTATATACAAATATGGATTTTAAAATTAAAAAAAATTTAAAAGTAGAAAAAGTATATAATGGTTTTGTGTTACCTATTAATAAACATTATAATCCTAATAATACATTACTTGGAAGTGGTGGGGTTTTAGATGAGGAACAGAATTATATTGAAATATCAGCTCAAAAAGGATATAATATGTCTGATAGACTTGATGGAAAATATAAATTTGATATGAAAAATGTAGAGGTTTCAGATAATAAAGTAATTTATTTAAATGCATTTATACATCATTGGGGGCATTTTTTGATAGATGTTATAGGTAGGTTATGGTATATATTAAAAAATGATATAAATGATTATAAAATTGTTTATACTTGTATAAAAGGAAAAGAAGATAAAATTAATGGAAATTATTTAGAACTATTGGAGCTATTAGGAATTGACAAGTCAAAGCTTATGATGGTTAATAAAGTTACAAGATTTAAAGAAATAATAGTTCCAGAAATGTCAATATATCCAGGAAAATATTTTACTGAAGAATATGAAGAAATATTTAATAGAATTGTTAGTAATGTGAATATTTCTGAAAAAAAAGAAAGAAAAATTTATTGTTCCAGAAGTAGATTAAAAAGAGCGAACAAAATAGAAATTGGAGAGAATATTATAGAAAATATTTTTAACCAAAATGGTTATGTATCAGTATATTTTGAAGATATGAGTGTTAGGGAGCAAATTCAGACTATAAATGAAGCGTCAGAAATTGTTGCAATTAGTGGGACACTTCCTCATAACTTGTTATTTGCTAAAACTAAGATAAAAATGGTTATTTTGAATAAGACTTATAAACTGAATTTACATCAATTTATTATAAATCAGATTTCAAAGGCCAATGTAGACTTTGTTGATATAGATGTTTCGCCAATGCCAGTACTTTATGGAGTAGGTCCTTTTATTATGAGAGTCACTGATAATTTGAAGAAATATTGTGAAAATAATAATTTGAAATGTGAAGAAAATGTATATTATAAGATTAGTGTTAAAGAAAAAATTTGGTATGCTTTTAGATATTTGTTATATTATAGAGGAAAAATTATAAAGGATGCTGATGTAAGTATTAAAGAACTAAGAAATTTTTATAAAGATAAACAAAGAATTAATAAAGGAGAATAAATTAAAATGATAAAAGTTATAACATATGGAACTTTTGATTTATTTCATGAAGGTCATTATAATATTTTAAAAAGGGCAAAAGAAAATGGAGATTATTTAATTGTTGGAGTTACATCAGAGAATTATGATAAGATGAGAGGTAAATTAAATGTAAAACAATCTTTATTTGAACGTATTGAAAATGTAAAACGTTCAGGATTTGCAGATGAGATAATTGTAGAAGAATATATGGGGCAAAAAATTGAGGATATAAAAAAATATCATATTGATAGATTTATTATTGGTTCTGATTGGAGAGGTAAATTTGATTATTTGAATGAATTTTGTGAAGTTATATATTTAGAAAGAACAAAGGGCGTATCAAGTACACAACTTAGAAATAAGGAGAGAGGAATAATAAAATTAGGATGTGTAGGGGCTGGAAGAATAGCAACAAGAATGTGTCTAGAATCTAGATATGTTAGTGGTATAAATTTTGATTATGTATATGGAAGAGATGAAGAAAAAATAAAGAAATTTGCTGAAGACAATGATTTAAAATATTATAGTACTAATTTTGATGAATTTTTAAAAGAGGTAGATGCAGTTTACATAGCAACACCACATTTAACTCATTATGAATTTGTTAAAAAGTCATTAGAAAATAAAAAGCATGTTTTGTGTGAAAAACCTATGGTATTAAAAAAGGAAATGGTAAAAGAGTTATATGATATAGCAAGTAAAAATAATGTTGTATTATATGAAGCTATAAAGACAGCATATGTTCCAGGATTTATAAGAATGATAGCTTTAGCTAAAAGCGGAATAATTGGAGAAATAAAAGATGTAGATGCTACTTTTACTAAATTAATATCAGATATTTCATTAAGAGAATTTGATAAAAATCAAGCAGGTGGAAGTGTTACAGAACTTGCAACATATCCATTATTGGCAATAATAAAATTATTAGGGGTTAATTATAAAGATATAGATTATTATTCTTACTATGGAGATAAAGATGTAGATTTATATACTAAAATTATATTAAAATATGATAATGCAATAGCTAGTGCTCAAGTAGGTATAGGAGTAAAAAGAGAGGGAGAACTTATTATATCAGGAACAAAGGGATATATTTTAGTTCCAGCTCCTTGGTGGAAGACAGAGTATTTTGAAGTAAGATTTGAAAATGCTAATGAAAATGAGAAATATTTTTATAAATTTGAAGGCGATGGATTAAGATATGAATTATCCGATTTCTTGAATTCTATAGTAAATAAAACAGATAATATATATTTAAAACAAGAAGAAATAGAAAGTATTACTTCTATTATAGAAAGATTGTATTATAAAGGAGATAATTAATTTTGAACCAACTAGAATTATGGAATGAATTAGGTAAAGATAATACTCTACAAGAAGTGCAAGAATATATAAGAAATGTAATAAAAATAAGAGGTTTTGAAAATCAAGAAATAGAAAAGACGATGTTATTACTTATAGAGGAAGTGGGAGAACTTGCAAAATCTATAAGAAAAACTGCTACCAATATGAGTATAGATAATGAAAAAATTAATAATTATAGTACAGTAGAAAGTGAAGTGGCAGATGTATTTATTGTACTTTGTAGTATATGTAATAAATTAGATATTGATTTATATAAAGCAATAAAAGATAAAGAACAAGAGAATATAAAAAGAGTTTGGAAAACTAGAGAATAAATTGCTCTAGTTTTTTATACTTTATATTGTTTTAGTATAAATTATTATTTTCATAAAAATATGGCAATTGAGCATAATATTTAATAGTTTATATTTGATTTTTCAAAAAAAATTAGAAAATATGGACAAAAAACTGAAAATATGCTATATTTATATATAAGGGAGTGATTATATGTTAACTCAATTTAGTTTTAAAAATTTTAAATCATATAAAAGTTTAACACAAATAGAAATGCAGGCTGAGCCAGAGGATGACTTTGAAGAAACATTATTAAAAGTAGATAATATTTCTGAAAGGTTTTTACCAGTATCTGTATTGTATGGACCAAATGGAGGAGGAAAAACAAATGCTATTGAGGCGTTGATATCTTTAATAACTTATGTAACTAATTCTATAAATTTACTAAAATATAATAAAGAGGTTTTAAAAATTAAAGCTACTCCATTTGAATTTGAAGAAAAAAATGACAATATAGTGCAATTTGAAATATATTATATTGTTAATAATTATGAGTATAGATATAAATTACACATACAAGAAGATAATATTGTTTTGGAAAGTTTATACCGTATATTATTAACAGCTAAGAAACCAGAAAAAATTTTTATTAGGGAAAAGGATGATATAAATATAGGTAAAATATTAGAAAAAAATAAAGTAAATACTATTGTAAATCCCCAAATACCATATTTATCTTTTTTAGCGATTTCATATAATCTAGATGTAATAAAAGAAGCGATAGAATTTTTTGAGAAAGCTCGTTTTATAAATATAGATTCTTCAGATATGATACCAGAAGAATTTTTAGAATTGAAATCATATAGAAAAATATTTTTAAATATATTAAATGCGATTGATTCTTGCATAGTTGATTTTAATATTGAAAAAGATGAAGAAATAGAAAGATATAAAATATATACTATACATGAAGTTAATAATAAAAAATATAGATTATCTTTAGACGAAGAATCTAGAGGAACAATAAAAATATTTTCATTATTATCTCCAATATTAGATGTATTGTTAAATGGAGGGATATGTATTATTGATGAATTAGATTCAAGATTACATCCCAAATTATTGAAATTTATTATTGGACTTTTTAAATCTGATGTTAATTCAAATGGAGCACAATTAATTTTTACATCACATGATTTGGTTACTATGAGCAATACCGTTTTTAGGCGTGATGAAATACTTTTTGCTGCTAAAAATGAAAAAGAAGAAAGTGAATTATATTCTTTATTTGAAATAAGAGATAAAAATGGTAAAAGTGTAAGTAAAAACTCTTCATATAGTAAGCAATATTTAGAAGGAAGATATGGTTCTGATCCATATTTTAAAAGAATAAAAAATTTCTCAAATAAGGATTGATATTATGAGTAAAAAACCATTAAAAAAGTCAGAATTAAAAAAAGACATTCAATGGCGTACAAAGAAAAGAAATAAAAAAGTTTTAATAAATCCAGAGTATCATGTTATAATATGTGAAGGAACTAAAACAGAGCCAAATTATTTTGAAGGTCTAAAAAATGAGATAAATGGTAGATTTAAAAATAGAATTGAATTAAAAATATTACCAACAGGAAAGGGTAGGCGTGAAGCATTATCTGAAGCAAAAAGAATAGTAAGTAAAAGTGTAAATCATATAGGTTATGTTTGGATTGTATACGATAAGGATGATTTTCCAAAAGATGAATTTGATAATGTTGTATTTATGTGTAAAAGTATAAATAAAAATAATGATAAAATAGATGATGATGAATTGAAAACATATTATAATGTATTATGGTCTAATGAATGTATAGAATTTTGGTTTTTATTGCATTTTATTGATTTGAAGTCAGATATATCTAGAAATGAATATATAGATAAAATAAATGAGCAATTTAAAAATAATGAATTGAAAGAAGAGTATAAAAAGAATTTAGATAATATATATGAAATTCTAAGAACGAGGCTAGAATATGCAAAATCTAGAGCAAAAGATATAATAAAGGAGAATAAGAATAGTTCTCCTAGTAATATAAAGCCAGGAACTACAGTATATAAGATTTTTGATAAATTAGAAGACTATTTGGAATAGTATTAAACATTTGATTTTTTTGTATATTAGTGTTATAATTAATACATTGTAACTAGGAAACTAAAAACAAGAATAAGGGTATATGTACCCTAGGAGGAGATCTATGTTGGAAATAGTAAAAGAGGAAAAAAAACAGAAAACAGAGCGGAGGATTGAGATAGGCTATGACAAGCAGAGGCTTATCTCTGCTATCCAAATATGGTTCCGAAAGAAGGAAATTCCTGAAGAACATGTAGGAACGGACCTTTTAAGAGGAACTATATATGGGGCTGCTAGGCATCCTGAAAGAACTATCCAGGAGGCTATCTCAGGATCAATTTTATACTGTAATTTTCCGTGTGTGGAAAAAACAGTAGAAGCTGGTTTGGAGATGATATGGGATCTTTTAAGTGAGATTCTGGGTTACTTCGAAGACAGCGAAAATTGTGACAAGTTGCAGGAAGTAGAAAAATTTGTACTGAATGCAGTGGAAGAAATAAGAGCGGAATACTGCTTGGAACTTTCTCATAGAGTAATTGAGGAGGAGTTCAAACTGGCAGTATCAATCATTGGCTCAATGCTTTATAAGAAGTTGCGTGATAATACGGCTTCTATAAAGGAGATGTGTGGATATGCGGCTGAAGTAACAACAAAAGATGAAAAAGTTATGAATAGAGCAATAGAGCTCATACCACTTGATACTTCTATGGAGGATTATATCGAGAAACTTGTCGACAGAGCGTATGAGCTCGGAAAATAACCAAATAAGATCTATCTATGGGAGGTACCTACGGGTACCTTCTGTATTTTTGTCATATTATTATTTAAATTAAAATATTATTAAATAAAGTTATTCTATAAAAAATTTATTTTTATATAGACTTATTTTTGGTTTTAATATATAATAACCGTGAAAAATTATTTCGTTTGGAGGGAATAAATGGAACTTAAGAAGATTTTAAGTGGACTTAAAAATTATAAATCAAAAGGTGAATTAGACATTGATATAATATCTGTTGAAGATAATTCTAAAAATGTTAAACAAGGAAGTTTGTTTATTGCAGTAAAAGGATTTGATTTTGATGGTCATGAATTTATAAAGGAAGCAGTTAAAAATGGAGCTGTAGCCCTTGTTTTAGATGTAAATGCTGATTTGAAAGGTATAAAAATACCAGATACTATTACAGTAGTTCTTACAGAGAATTCAAGAGATGCTCTAGCTATTGCTGCTTGTAATTTTTATGGAAATCCATCAAGAAAATTTACTGTAATAGGTGTTACAGGAACTAAAGGAAAAACAACAACAACATATATGATAAAAGCTATTTTAGAAAAAATGGGTAAAAAAGTAGGGTTAATTGGTACTATATCTAATTATATAGGAGAGGATTGCTTAGGAGATAGTAGTAGAACTACTCCTGGAAGTTTAGAACTTCAAAAAACATTTTATGAAATGGCAAAAGAAAAAATGGATTTTGTAGTTATGGAAGTTTCTTCGCAAAGTTTAAAATATAATAGAGTTTTAGGAACTTATTTTGATATAGGAGTTTTTACAAACTTTTATAAAGATCATATAAGTTTAAAAGAACATAATGATATGGATGATTATTTTAATTCAAAATTAAAATTATTTTCTATGTGTAAAAAGGCATATGCAAATGCTGATGACTTTAAAACATCAATGATTATTAATAAATCTAAAAAATGCGAGTTTAAAACTTATGGAATAGATAATACTTGTGATTTATTAGCTAAAGATGTAACTATAACAAATGTGTGTGTTGATTATAAAGTTAAAATTGGAGATAAAAATGAAAGAATAAAAGTAAATATTCCTGGTAGATTTAGTGTCTATAATAGTTTGGCTGCTATTGAAGTTTGCACAGAGTTTGGGGCAACAGTAGAACATATAAAAGAAACTTTAGAACATATAGCTGTTCCTGGAAGAAGTGAGTTAGTTCCAAATAAAAATGATTTACCTATAATGATAGATTATGCTCATACACCAGAAAGTTTAGCAAGTATATTACAAGCAGTTAAAACATATACAAGAAATAGAGTTATATGTGTATTTGGTTGTGGAGGAGATAGAGATAGTGGAAAAAGGCCTTTAATGGGAGAAACTGCTGGGAAAATAGCGAGTTTTTCAATAATAACAACAGATAATCCTAGAACAGAAAAACCAGAAGATATAATAAAAGATATAGAAGAAGGAATAAAAAAGACAAAAGGAAAATATACAGTTATAGTGGATAGAAGAGAAGCAATAAAAGAGGCTATAAAAATGATGGGAAAAGGAGATATTGTTGTTTTAGCAGGTAAAGGTCACGAAAAATATCAAGAAATAGGTAAAGAGAAAAAAACATTTGATGAAAGAGAAATAATAGCTGAAGTTTTAGAAGAACTTAAAAAGTAATTTAAGGAGGAAAGAAAGACTATAATGTGGACAGAAATAATATATCTTTTTATAGCATTTATAATTACAGCAATTTTAGGTAAATTTATAATTCCAATTCTAAAAAAGCTAAAGGTAGGGCAAAGTGAAAGATTAGATGGTCCAAGAAGCCATCTTAAAAAACAAGGAACACCTACAATGGGTGGAATTATGATGATAATTACTATTTCCCTTTTAAGTATAATTTGTTCTATAATAAATACAAATTTAAGAATGATTATTTTACCAGTAGCACTTAGTGCAATTGGTTTTGGAATAGTAGGATTTGTAGATGATTTTAAAAAAGTGGTATTAAAGAATACAGATGGATTACATCCAAAACTTAAATTACTTGGTCAGCTTATAGTTTCAGTTATTTTTATAGTATTTTTAATGAATTATACAGAAATTGGAACAGCTATAAAAGTTCCTTTTACAGATAAATTATTAGTACTTCCAAAGTTAATATATATACCACTTATGATTTTGGTGATGCTTGGAACTACTAATGCAGTTAATTTAACAGATGGAGTTGATGGGCTTGCAGGAAGTGTTACAACTATTATAGTTGGAGGATTATCGGTTATAGCATATAAATCTGGAGTATTTGGAGTTTCAATATTTGGTGCAATAGTTTGTGGAAGTGTAGTAGGATTTTTAATTTATAATTTTCATAAAGCTAAAGTTATGATGGGAGATACTGGCTCATTATTACTTCGGAGGTGTAATTTCTAGTATGGCAATTTATTTGCAAAATCCTTTAATACTTTTGATAGTAGCTATAGTTCCAGTTTTAGAAACTATATCTGTTATTTTACAAGTTTTAAGTGGAATGTTTTTAGGAAAGAGAATGTTTAAAATGGCTCCACTTCATCATCACTTTGAACTTACAGGTTGGAGAGAAAATAAAGTAGTCATAGTTTTTTCAGGAATTACATTGTTAATGGCTATAATAGGAGTTTTATCTTAAAAGTAATATTTTTTAGGAAGTGGGAAAATGGCAAGAAAAAATACAGAAGTTAAATTTTTTACAAAAGGTTCATTTGATTATATAGTTTTAGTAGTAGTTTTAATATTACTATCTTTAGGATTAATAATGGTATTATCTGCTAGTTCAGCAACAGCGTTATCAGAAAATGGAGATGGATATAGATATTTTAGAAAGCAAGCAATAGCCGCAGGAATTGGTATTACTCGGTATGCTTGTTCTTTCAAAAGTTGATTATAGGGCTTATAGAAAATTTAAATGGATAATATATGTAGTTGTGCTAGTTTTACTTTTTTTAGTTGGAGTTAAAGGATTATCAGCTGGTGGTGCAACTCGTTGGATAAACATAGCAGGATTTAATTTTCAACCATCAGAAGTTGCAAAGCTTGGATTTATACTATTTTTTGCAAGTTTGTTAGCAGATATAAAAGAGAAAAATAAAATAAGACATTTTGGGTGGGGACTTATTTTTCCTCTTATATTTTTGGTTCCAGTTATTATAGCTATTTATATATTACAAAACCATTTTAGTGCTACATTTGTTATATGTGCAGTTACAGTAGTACAAATGCTAATTGCAGGAACAAGACTTAGTCATTTTATAATGCTTGGAGTAGCTGGTTTAGCAATAATTGGAGCATATTTAGGAATAAAAAATACAAGTGGAACTCAAAAAAAATCCTTTAGAAAAAGTAGAATAGAAACTTGGAGAGATCCTTGGTCAGATGTTACAGGTGAGGGTTGGCAAATTATACAAAGTTTATATGCTATAGGTTCAGGTGGATTATTTGGTGCAGGTTTAGGAAAAAGTAAACAAAAATATTTGTATTTACCAGAACCACAAAATGATTTTATTTTTGCTGTACTTGCAGAAGAATTTGGTTATATTGGTTGTTTAATGGTTATAATATTATTTCTAGTTTTTATTTGGAGAGGTATATTAATAGCTATGAGAGCAAAAGATACATTTGGAAGTTTAATTGCAATAGGAATTACTACATTAATAGGAATTCAAGCTATAATAAATATTGCAGTTGTTACTAATACAATGCCAGTAACTGGTATGGAATTACCATTTTTTAGTTATGGTGGTACACAAATAATGATAAATCTATTTGCAGTTGGTATTTTATTAAATATATCAAGATCAGCTAAAAAATAGATAAGGAGGCAAAAAGTATTGAGAGTTATTATTTCAGCCGCAGGAACAGGTGGACATATAAATCCAGGTATTGCTATTGCAAATAAGATAAAAGAAGAATGTCCTAGTTCAGAAATAGTTTTTATAGGTACTGCAAGAGGTTTAGAAAATGATTTAGTACCAAGAAGTGGGTATAGATTAGAAACTATTGAAGCTTATGGATTTAAAAAAGAGATTTCTATAAAAAATTTAAAAAATATAATAAAGACTTTTTCAAGTAAGAAAGAAGTTAAGAAAATATTTGCTGAGTTTAAACCAGATATTGTAATTGGTACAGGAGGATATATTTGTGTTCCAGTATTTTCAGTTGCAGTTAAATCTGATATACCTACTATGCTTCATGAAAGTAATAGTTACCCAGGTAGAGCTGTTAATATGTTTGCCAAAAAAGTAGATAGAGTTTTAGTAGGATTTAATGAAACTAAGAGATGCTTGAAAAATTCAGAAAATGTCATAGTTACAGGTACTCCTACTAAACTTAAAAAGATTAATATTGATATTGCAAAAAAGAAGAAATTATTAAGTGATATAGGAATAAAAAATGATGGCTTACCAATAGTATTAGTTTTTGGTGGAAGTCAAGGAGCTCAAAAAATTAATGAGTCTGTATATGAGCTTATAAAAAGAAATTTAAATAAAAATTATCAAATTATTTGGGCTACAGGTCCTAAACAATTTGATATTATAAAAGAGAAATTTGAAAAAGAAAATTTAAGTATTAATAATTTAAAAAATGTAAAAATATTACCATACATATATAATATGGAAGAAATGATGAATATTTCTGATTTACTTATATGTAGAAGTGGTGCAATGACAGTTACTGAAATTAGTATAGTAGGAAAACCTGCAATTTTTATACCACTCCCAAGTAAAATGGCAAATCGTCAAGAAGATAATGCTAGAGTGCTACAAAAAATAGGAGCGGCTAAAATTATTCAAAATGAAGTGATAAATTATGAAAATTTGTCAAATGAAATTGATGATATAATAACAAAGCCAATAGAATTAAAAGAAATGGGAGATTTAGCAGAGACATTAGCACCTACAAATGTATTAGATAAAATTTATAATGAAATAGATAAAATAGTTAAGGAGTAAACTTATGATAGACAAATTAGTAATTGTGGAATCACCAGCAAAAGCTAATACTATAAAAAAATTCTTAGGTGGAAATAGTAAAGTAGTAGCTTCAATGGGACATATTAGAGATTTACCTAAATCTAAAATGGGTATAGATATAGAGCATGATTTTGAACCTCAATATATAAATATTCGTGGTAAAGCAAGTTTGATTAATTCATTAAAAAAAGATGCTAAAGAAGCAAAAAATATTTATTTGGCAACTGACCCTGATCGAGAAGGAGAAGCTATAGCTTGGCACTTAGCTTATATTTTAGGATTAGATCCAAAAACTGTTTATAGAGTTACATTTAATGAGATAACAAAAAATGCAGTAAAAAATGGAATTGCAAACCCTCGTACTATAGATTTAAATTTAACAGATGCTCAGCAAGCAAGACGTGTTATGGATAGAATAGTTGGCTATAAAATAAGTCCAGTTTTATGGAAAAAGGTACAAAAAGGATTGTCAGCAGGTCGTGTACAATCAGTTGCAGTAAAACTTATAGTTGAAAGAGAAGAAGAAATAGAGAAGTTTATACCAGAAGAATATTGGAATATAACTTTGGTAGCTTCAGATAAGGCTACTAAAACAAAGTTTGATTGTAAATTTATAGGAAAGAATGGAAAAAAACAAGAACTTCATTCAAAAGAAGAAGTAGATAAAGTTTTGGAAGAATTAGAAGGTGCAAGATATATTGTAAAAGAGATAAAAAAAGGTGAAAAAAAACGTACACCAGCACCTCCTTTTACTACTAGTACAATGCAACAAGAAGCATCGAGAAAGTTAAATTTTGCAATTAAGAAAACAATGTCTGTTGCACAAGGATTATATGAAGGAGTTAAACTTCCAGAGCTTGGACTTACAGGTCTAATAACATATATGAGAACTGATTCTACAAGAATTTCTGAAGAAGCAAGGGCAGGTGCTAAGGAAGTAGTAACATCAAAGTATGGAGAAGAGTATTATGAAAATAGGTACTATAAAACAAAATCAGAAGCTCAAGATGCTCATGAGGGAATAAGACCTACTCATATAGAAATATCTCCAGAAAGTATTAAAGATAGTTTGACTCCTGATCAATATAAACTATATAGATTAATTTATAATAGATTTATTGCAAGTCAAATGTCAGCTGCTATTTATGATACTTTAACAGTAAATATAGATGGAAATGATTACAATTTTAGAGCAAATGGACAAACTCTTAAGTTTAAGGGTTTTATGGCATTATATGTTGAGACAGAAGATAATGAAAAAGAAGAGGAATTTACTAAAATTCCAAACCTTCAAGTAAATGAAGAAGTTAAAAAGGAAGATATTAAATCAAAACAAAGTTTTACAGAACCGCCACCAAGGTATACAGAAGCTAGTTTAGTTAAAACTTTAGAAGAAAAGGGAATTGGTAGACCAAGTACTTATGCTCCTACAATTACTACAATAATAACAAGAAGATATATAGAAAAAATTCAAAAGCAATTAGCACCAACTGATTTAGGAAGAATTGTAAATAAATTATTAATTGAAAATTTTGCAGATATAATAAATGTTGAATTTACTGCAAAAATAGAAGAAGAATTTGATAAAGTTGCAGTGGGAGATGAGAAATGGAAGGATGTTATTAGGCATTTTTATGGACCATTTTCTAAAAATATAGAAAGAGTAGAAAAAGAATTAGAACATGTTAAATTAGAATATGAAGTATCAGATGTACCATGTGAAAAGTGTGGTAGAATGATGGTTATTAAATTTGGAAAATATGGAAAGTTTTTAGCATGTCCTCGGATATCCAGAATGTAAAAATGCTAAACCTATAGTAGAAACTATAGATGTACCATGTCCAAAATGTGGAGCAGTGGTTCAAGTCAGAAAAACTAAGAAAAAACGTAATTATTATATTTGTGAGAATAATCCTAAAAGTTGTGATTACATCTCTTGGAATAAACCAAAGCCAGGAGAGAAATATGTAGAAGGTAGTGAAGATATGAGTGAAGCTACAGGAGAGACTAAAAAGAAAACTACTACTAGAAAAAAAAGTTCTACTAAAAAGAAAGCTTCTTCTAAAAAATAAAATAAATACTTGAATTATATATAAAATTATAGTAAAATGAGCTAAATCATAAAAATTTTTAAGGAGGATATAAGAATGGCAGATTTAAAAGGTACAAAAACAGAACAAAATTTAAGAGAGGCTTTTTCAGGAGAATCACAAGCAAGAAATAAGTACACTTATTTTGCAAGTAAAGCAAGAGCAGAAGGATATGAACAAATAGCAGCAATATTCGAAGAAACAGCAAATAATGAAAAAGAACATGCTAAAATGTGGTTTAAATTATTAGAAGGTGGAGAACTTCATACTACTGCTGATAATTTAAAATCTGCTGCTGAAGGAGAAAACTTTGAATGGACAGATATGTATGACAGAATGGCAAAAGAGGCAAGAGAAGAAGGATTTAATGATATAGCATATCTTTTTGAATCAGTTGGAAAAATAGAAAAAGAACATGAAGAAAGATATTTAAAATTATTAGAAAATGTTGAAAATGGGTTAGTATTTAGCAAAGATGGAGATAGAATTTGGAAGTGCAGAAATTGTGGACATATTGTTATAGGAAAATCTGCTCCAGAAATTTGCCCTGTTTGTAAACATCCAAAAGCATTTTTTGAAATTAAAGCAGAAAATTATTAATTGTATATTAAGGAGCAAGCAAAATGTGCTTGTTTCTTTTTTTGCCTTTTTATTTTTGCTATTATTATGTATAGAAAATAGAAAGGTGATGTAGATAATGATTTTAATAAAAAAAATAATAAGAATGGTATTTAAAATAAAAAGTTTTGAGGAAATTGCTGATGAATGGCTAGAGTATAAGAAAATTTCAATAAAGAAATCGACATATTATAATTATATGTTTATTATAGAGAAGTATTTAAAAAAAAATTTTTCTAATTTTAATATAAAAAATATAAATAATTATAATAAGTTTATTGAAAAATTGACAACTACACTTTCTCCAAAAACAGTTAGAGATATTGTAAATGTTTTAAAAGCTATTTTAAAATATTATAAAGAAGAATATGATTGTAATTTTAATTATAATTATAATAAAATAAATATTCCAAAGTTAGAAAAAAGTAATATAACTATTTTAAATAGAAAAGAAAAGAATAAGTTAGAAAAGTATTGCTTAAAAGTTAATACATTAAAAACATTAGGAGTAATTATTTGTTTAAATACTGGAATGAGAATAGGTGAAATTTGTGCTTTAAAGTGGGAAAATATTGATTTAGTAAAAGGCAATATTTATGTAAAAAAAACGTTACAAAGAGTTTATAATCAAGATGAAAAGAATTCAAAAATTATAATAGATGTTCCTAAAACAGAATGTTCTATTAGAACAATACCTATTGCAAATAAACTATATAATATTTTATTGCCATTAAAGAAACAATATGATGATAATGTATTTTTTTTAACTCGGTTCAGTTTGTGATATTATAGAACCAAGAAATTATCAGTATACTTTTAAATCAATGTTAAATGAAGCTGGGATAAGGGATTACAAATTTCATATTTTAAGACATACTTTTGCAACAAATTGTATAGAAGTTGGAATGGATGTAAAAGCACTTAGTGAAGTACTTGGTCATTCTACTGTAGAAATTACATTAAATAAATATGTACATTCTTCAAGAAAAATAAAAAAGAAATATCTTGAAAAGTTATAAATGAGTTTTAATTAATATTTACTATTAACAGGATATGGAATAACTATTTAATAAATTTAAGGTATTAGAAAATGAAGAAAATATAAAAATAAAAAACTTTCGTTCTAATATATTGTCCAGTCGAATACACTTAATCATAAAAGTATTCAAGTACTGGAGGTTTTCTTAAAATGAAAGGAACATCAATAGAAGAACGTGCAGTAAATTTGGCACATTATATAATAGATACAAAAGATACTGTAAGAGGGGCAGCTAAGAAGTTTGGTGTAAGTAAAAGTACAGTACATAAAGACGTAAGTCAACGTTTGCTCACAATTAATTATGCACTTGCTTTAGAAGTTAGAAAGATTTTAGATGAGAATAAAGCAGAAAGACATTTAAGAGGAGGTCTTGCAACTAAATTAAAATATAAAAAAGAAAAGGCATAAAATTTAATTATAATATAGTACAACTTAAATAAAAGTTGTACTATATTTTTGTATAATCACAGAACTTGTAACATAAAAGAAAGAATAATGTAATGCAAATGAAATATTCAAAAACTAAATCTTGTAACCCTTGATAATACTGGATTATATCAAGACGACATAAAAATCTTTCTTTTGACAATTTGACATACCTATGGTATATTTTTGATATAATTTTTAGGATAAGTAGGTGATTATATTTTGGGAATTTACAAATCAGAAATTTTAAACTTAAAAAAGAATATAGGAGAAAATATTGGTCAAAGAATAATAATAAAGGAATCTCCAGGGAAACGAAGCAAACCCCTTGAGAAATCAGCTATTATTGAAAATACATATAAAGACTATTTCAGAGTAAAATTTGAAGAGGCAAATAGAGTTGGTTCATATAATTATACAGATTTATTTACTAGAGCAGTTGAAGTTAGAATAGATAATGGTAATGGTTTTGAGCCATTAATAGAACCTCAAATAGAAGTAAAAAGAAGAAAAACAGCTGTATAAATTTAAATAAATAGGAATTATTTTTAAAATCCTCCATATAAATGTATTAAGTAAAAGCATTTAAGGAGGATTTTTTGTATGGAGGTTATAGATGTAAACAGAAAGGTTTTAAGTTCAAATAGAGAAACAGAAGTAGCAGAAGATGTAATAGTACCAGATGTAAAACCAGACGTTATAAGTGTTACAGGTGTTAATGGAATAGCATATTCTTATAAGCAAGAGCAAACAACTGGTAGAGTAAAATTAGATGGAAATATCGATGCATACATAATTTATTTATCAAGTAATGGTGACACAAGAAGTATGCAAACTACTTTAAATTTTAGTAGTAGTTTAGAAAGTTCAGAAATTAAAGAAACATCAATATTAAAGTATAATATTGAGATAGCAAGTATTGAAGCTAAAGTTTTAAATGAAAGGAAAGTTTCAATTGTAGCAAATTTGAGTGTTAGTTATAATTTTTATGAAAGACAGCAATTAGAAATTTATAATGATTTTGATGGAATTAGTGATTTACAAAAGCAAGAAGAAGAAATAGCTATAAATTCTTTAATTGGTATAAATGCAGTTAAGACTTATTTGAAAGAAAATATTACAGTTGATAGTTTAGATAATGTTGCAGAGATACTAAAAAGTGATATAAATATTACAAATATTGAAAGTAAAATTAGTTATAATAAAGTTTTAGCAAAGGCAGAAGTTACTATTTCATTAGTATATTTAACAGAAGATGATAGAATATCAAAAGCACAAGGAACATTTCCAGTAATGAGTTTTATTGAAATTGAGAACGTAAAGGAAGAAAATATATGTAATATAGATTATAAAGTAAAAAATGTATTATTTAAAATTAATAGTAATGAAGAACATAGTATAACTTCTCAAATTGAGTTTGAGATTATGTGTGAAGCATATGAAAGTAAGAAAGTACAGGTTGTTAGTGATTTATATTCTTTGACTAATGATGTAGATTTTGAGCAAAAGGAAATAGAATTAGATATTAATGGAGAAAATAAGGGTTATCCTGTAAAGGTAGATGAAAGGATTGAAATAGAAGATGTAAAAAAGGTAATAGATGTAGATAGTAATATTAAGATTCTGAAAAATACAGTCGCAAATGATATGTCTAATATAGAAGGCGAAGTAAACTTAAAAATTTATTACGAAGTTAATAGTAAAATTGGACTAAATATTAAAACAATAGCAATTCCTTTTATAACTAAAATGAATTACTCAGAAAGCATAGATGCTAAGCTTATAAAGTGTGATTTTGATGTTGTTTCGAATGAAGTTATAATACAACTTGAATTAGAATTAAAATCTACAAATTGTACATCAAAAAGAATAGTTATAATTGAGAATGTTTCTGTTAGAGAAAATAAAGTAGATAGTGATTATAGTATGATTGTTTATTTTGTAAAACAAGGAGATACTATTTGGAAAATAGCTAAAAAGTTTAAAGTAACTATGGAAAGTATAATAAAGGTAAATAATTTGGAAAATCCAGATTTAATTTATCCAGGAGATAAACTTTATATTATAAGATAGACTTATAAATAGAGGTAAAAGTATGGATAAAATTTATTCAAGACCACGTATACGTTTTAGAAAGAGAAAAAATAAAACAAAAAAACAAAAGATAAAACAAATAATATTTTTAATAATTGTAATATTTGTTATTTTAATAATTACTTTTATAAAAGCTGCATATCCTATTTTTATGGTAAGTTGTGAAAATGCAGCTTCATCAACCGCTATAAGCATATTAAATACAGAAGTAAATGAAATTATGATAATGTATAGTTATGATGATTTAGTGAATGTTCAGAAAGATACTAATGGAAATGTATCATATATAGAAGCAAAAATAATACCAATAAATGAGCTTATTGCTAAAATTACTAATAATGTTCAAGTAAAAATAGATTCAGCATCAACTATACCAGTAAAAATAAATTTAGGTAGTGTGTCTGGAATAAGTAGTTTATCGGCTATAAGTCCAAGCTTTGAAATAGCTTTAGAAAGAGCAGGGGGAATAGAAACAGAAATAAAATCAGAGTTCACATCTGTTCGGAATAAATCATACCAGACATAGAATTTATTTGGAATTAAAATGTAGTGTTGGAATTCTTACTCCTTTTAAAAGTGTTTCGAAAACAATAACTTCACAAGTTATGCTTACTGAAACAGTAATAGTTGGTAATGTTCCAGATACATATTATAATTATGACAATTTGGGATTTGAAGATGTGTTAATGACTACAAAATAAAAACATAAGCTTTTTTAGTTGCTTATGTTTTTTATATTTTAAATTTATTCCAATAATTTAAGTATGTGTCTATATCTTGAGGTTGATATTTAATACATCTTGCTATTCTTGAGTATAATACTATAGTTAACATAGCATTTATTTTTTCTTTTGGTTCATTTGCTAAAGAATAAATTTTTTCTAGTGTTATATTTTTTAGTATATCTTTGTTACTTACAATTGCAAATAATAAGTCATATAATGGGTCACCAATTATAGGCATAGGATCGATTACACCAATTAATTTTCCATTTTCTTTAACAAAATTATGAGTACCAAAATCTCCATGTAATAGTTTTTTATCAAAAGGGTATTTTTCTAAAATATTAATACATTTATAGACATTACTATTATCAGGTATATATGGATTTACAGTCAAGCTGCTATATTTTATTTCATCATCTAAAAATTTAGACCAAGATTCAAATTTTTCATTTAGATAACCGAAACCATATCCAGTATAATTTTTATAATTAGAAGTTATTTTAAATATAGATTTTAAAGTATCTTCAATATCATCTACAGATTTCATCATATTTCCTTGAATAAAATCATAAACTACAAAATCATAATTAGAATCTGCATATACAATTTTTTGAAACACTTTTGAATTATTTAAATTTAGAAATTGTACTTCTGCTTTTAATAAAGATTGTTTATTTTGTTTTACTAAATAATGGTCATTTAAAAGGAATACTTTACTAGAATGTCCATCATTAAAATACTTGTGTGATTCATATGGTATATCTAACTTATTTAATACTTTTTTTATTACTTTTAAATCTTTTTGATAATCAGTATTCATATTTAAAATTACCTTTCACATTTATATATTAATATAACATTAAAGTGGAATAAAGTCAAAGGGATAGACTTTTGAAAATAAATGTTATAAAATGTCAATATATAGAAGTAAATGTAATATTTTTTATTTGAAATTTAAAATGAGGTAGTATATGGAAAATAAAAAAGAATTAAAAATTTTAGGTGTTTCAGCTTGGAGAGTTTTTGGATATTTTATAATATACAGTTTTTTAGGTTTTATCATTGAAACATTATTTGCATTATTAAATTATGGAGTATTTGAAAGTAGACAAAGTTTCTTGTATGGACCTTTTTGTAGTATTTATGGAGTAGGTGCAGTTATTATAATTTTGGTTTTGAAATATAAGTTCTTTAAAAATAATCATACACTATTTTTAGGTGGATTTATAGTTGGGTCTATTGTTGAATATATAGTTAGTTTTTTTGGTGAAGTAGTTTTAAATGTAAAATGGTGGGATTATTCAGATAGGTTTTTAAATATAAATGGAAGAATTTGCTTTTTGTATTCTATATTTTGGGGATTACTAGGAATATATTTAATGAAAGTTATTAATCCTAAAATTGATAAATTTATGGACTGGATAAAAAGTAAATTTAGTGTAATTTTAATAAAAGTGGTTACAGCTGGATTTATGATATTTTTAACTATTGATTGTATTCTTTCTGCATATGCAATAAATGTATTTTTAATAAAAGTTTCAATAGAAAAGGATTTGCCAGTAGAGAATAGAGAAAGAGTAGAAGAAATATATAATAAAATTTATGGGGATAAAAAAACTTCTAACTTCATTAATAAATATTTTAGTACAGAAAAAATGCTTTTAACATATCCAAATTTAACAATAGTGTTAGAAGATGGTAGCTCAAAAAGAGTAAAAAGTTATTATCCAGAAGTTAGAGTTTTTTATTATAAATTTGATGTTAAGCGTATAATGTGAGGTGAGGTTTAAAATGAAATTTTCAAGAACAGAATTATTAATAGGAAAAGAGAATATAGAAAAGTTAAAAAAATCAAAGGTTGCTGTGTTTGGTATTGGTGGAGTTGGTTCGTATGTTGTTGAAGGACTAGTAAGAGCAGGTATTCAAAATTTTATTTTAGTAGATAATGATGAAGTCTCTGAAAGCAATTTAAATAGACAAATTATTGCTACAACTAAAACAATTGGACAATCTAAAGTAGAAGCTTCTAAGAGAAGAATTTTAGAAATAAATCCAGATGCAAAAGTAGAAAGTATAAAAGAATTTTTTATGCCAGATAGTGAAGATATTTTAGATGATACAGTTACATATATTGTGGATAGTATAGATACTATAACAGCTAAAATTGAACTTGTGATAAGAGCTAAAAAATTAAATATTCCAATAATTTCTAGTATGGGGACAGGAAATAAGCTTGAACCAACTAGATTTGAAGTTACAGATATTTATAAAACTAGTGTATGTCCTTTAGCAAAAGTTATGAGAAAAGAGCTAAAGAAAAGAGGAATAGAAAAACTTAAAGTAGTGTATTCAAAAGAAGAACCTATAAAAATAGATTGCAAAAATGAGAATGGAAAGCCAGTACCAGCAAGTATTTCTTTTGTTCCGTCAGTAGCAGGTTTAATTATAGCAGGAGAAGTAGTAAAAGATATTATGGAGATGAAATTTTAATGGAAAGATATAAAGAAATAGAAAAAACTATTATTAAAAGTTATAGAAAAGAGATATGGAAGAATTTTATAAAAGCAATAACTGAATTTGAAATGATAAAAGAGAATGATAAAATTGCAGTTTGTATTTCAGGTGGTAAGGATTCTATGTTACTTGCTAAATGTTTTCAAGAATTAAAAAGGCATAATAAGATGAACTTTGATGTAGCATTTTTAGTTATGAATCCTGGATATGATGAAATACACAAAAACAAAATAATATTAAATTCTGAGATTTTAAATATACCTATTACAATGTTTGAAACTGATATATTTTATAGAGTAGAAAATATAGAAGATCATCCTTGTTATTTATGTGCTAGGATGAGGAGAGGATATTTGTATGAAAAGGCACAAGAATTAGGTTGTAATAAAATTGCATTAGGACATCATTTTAATGATGTTATAGAAACTGTACTTATGGGAATGCTATATGGTGCACAGATGCAAACTATGATGCCTAAAGTAAAAAGTACATCACATCCAGGTATGGAACTTATTAGACCGTTATATTATGTGAGAGAAGATGATATAATTAGATGGTGTAAAAGGAATGATTTGGAATTTATAAAATGTGCTTGTAAGGTCACTAAAAAAAGTGGAATTAGAGAAGATGAAAATAGTACTAAAAGAGAAGAAATGAAAAAGCTTATAAGAAAATTAAAAGAGAGTTATGATAATATAGATATAAATATTTTAAGAAGTACACAAAATGTTAATTTAGATACTATAATTTCGTATACTAAAAAGCGGAGAAACATACCATTTCTTAGATGAATATGATAAAAAATAAAAAATATATTTCAAATATGTTTCAAAAATGTTAAAAAATCTTTTTTATCTTTGAAAAATGTTGACATATAAGCGATTTGTAAATATAATAGGCATAGAAACAACATATGGAGGAAACAGAATGCAAAACAATTTTTTTGAAATGCAATCATATAATAATATGCCAGATGATAAAGTTGTTGAGTTAATTCAGTTAGGCGATAATAATGCACTTAATTTTATTATGGACAAATATAATAATATTGTTAATATGAAGGCTAGTAAGTTTTTTGCCGCTGGAGTGGAAAAAGATGATATTGTTCAAGAAGGATTAATTGGGCTTTATAAGGCAACACAAAGCTATAAGGGAAATAAGCAAAATTCTTTTAAGAGCTTTGCTAATATGTGTATTGAAAGACAATTAATTACAGTTGTAAAAAGTGCAAATAGGCAAAAAAATATACCACTTAATTCGGCATTTTCTTTAAATACACCGGCTTATGAAGATGGAGATTTAGATGCAATTGAGGTTTTAGATGTTAATTTAGTAGAGGATCCATTAGATACAATTGCAAATAAAGAATATTTTTTACAGATAGAGTCAAAGATAGATGAGAACTTAAGTGAATTTGAACGAAAAGTTTTAGTTCATTATAAACAAGGAAAGTCATATAGTGATATTGCGAAAGAGGTAGACAGTAAAGTAAAATCAGTTGATACAGCAATTCAAAGAATTAGAAAGAAGGCTTCAAAAATTAAAAATCAAATAGATGAAAAATAAAAAAGGCAAAGATCTAGAAACTATAGATTTTTGTCTTTTTTTCTTTTATAAGGAGTTTTTTCGTTGGTTAAACCAACAATATAATCAATACTTGTATTATAATAATCTGACAATTTTATTAAACTATATATATCTATTGTTATTTCTCCACTTTCATATCTTGAATATGTTTGTTGTGTTGTATTTAATATTTTAGCTATTTGTTTTTGGGTTAAATTATTATCTTCTCGGAGTTCTCTTATTTTTAGTCTCATATTATCCTCCTTCTAATAATTATATAGTATTCTTTAAACGTGTATTGACAAAAACACGCAATACGTGTATGATTATTTTACACGTATTACGTGTATAGCATTCAATAAGATGAAGAATAAATTGAAGGAGGAAAACATAGGATGAAATCTAAAAAAATTATATTTATAGTAACATTTTTTATAATGTTATTAATAA
>CANRSD010000013.1 GCA_947642355.1 uncultured Clostridia bacterium | reverse complement strand
TGAATTAGATGGAAACAAAATTGATAAAAATTTTATTGATGAAATTGTTAATTTATTAGGAATAACAGCTAAAGTAAAAAGTATGCCAAATCAATTATCTGGTGGACAACAACAACGTGTTGCTATTGCAAGGGCTTTAGCTTCGAAACCATCCATTATTTTGGCAGATGAGCCAACAGGAAACTTAGATACGAAAACAAGTTTAGATGTAATGGGGCTTTTAAAAAATACGAGTAAAGCTTTTCATCAGACAATCATTATGATTACCCATAATGAGGAAATTGCACAAATGGCAGACCATATTATAAGAATTGAAGATGGTAAAATTTTTTAAGAAAAGGAGAAAAAAGAAATGAGTTTAAAAGGTAATAATAACAAAAAAATAATTTACAGTCTTGCCAAAGCATCGCTAAAAAGTTCTAAAATGAAAAACGCCTTTGTTACAATAACAATTATTTTAGCAATTTGTTTTATTATGGTTCTGGGACTTTCAACATTAAATTATAAAAATTATGAACGTCAGATGATAAAAGGAATGCAAGATTGTATCTATTCTGATGTAAATGAGGAACAAATAAATCTTTTAAAATCAGATCCGAATATAAAATGTGTTATGGAATATAGAGCAGGTTTTGAAAAAGAAGTTGGAAATATAAAAATAAAACCAATTTATTATAATTATGGAGTAGAAGGAATCAATAGTTATAAACTTTCAAGTGGGAAATTTCCAGTGAAAGAACATGAAATTGTAATCGATAAAGCTCTTACAAAGGAATTTGGAATTGAAGAAAAAATCGGAGAAAGTATTGATATATTAGGAGAAAAATTTGTTGTTTCAGGTTTTATGGATAATGGAAATTCAATGTACTATCCTTTATTTTTTTCAAAGGAATATTCAGAAACAGGAAGCTTATTTAAAAATAGTGGACTGGATGCTTTGATAAAAGTAAATGAAGATATGAAAATTCCAAGTTCTGCCTTTATTAAAAATTTCTTTTATGAATTAGGCGAAAACAATGGTATTGCTAGAAAAAATATTAATGTAAATGATAAATTTGTAGATTTGTTTTCAATCAATATGATAGAACTTGAAACTTATATAGGGCTTAGTGTAGCTGTATTAGTTATAAGTGGAATTGTAATATATAGTATATTTTATTTATCGGTATCATCAAAAGTAAAGGAATATGCACAATTAAGAACAATTGGAATGTCTAAAAAGCAAATGAAAAAAATGATAAAAATAGAAGGATTAAAATATTGTAAAATTGCGATACCATTAGGCTTTTTAATAGGAACGATAATTAGTTATTTCGTGTCAAAAAATGGTTTTAGTGTATGGAATGTTTTAAAATTATCAGTTGTGTCAATAATTTTAGGCGTAATAACAGTTCTTATAGCAGTATCAAAACCAGCTAAAATGGCAAGTAAAGTTTCTCCAGTAGAAGGGTTACGATATACTGGAAATGATGAAAAAATTAAATGTTCCAATAAGTTATGTAGAAGTTTAACCCCAAACTCTTTAGGAAAAATTCAATTTAAAAGAAATCGAAAAAGAACGGCAATTACTCTTATATCCTTAATTATAGGTGGAACTTTATTTATTGGTTCATTAACTTTTACGAATTCTTTAGATTATGAAAAATTTTCAAGAAATGGATATTTTGATGATAATGAATATTTAATTACATTTTCTAATGAAGCAATCAGTGATTCAAAAAATGGGATGTTTGATTTGATAGAAAATGGAAATAATCTTACAAAATTAAAATCAGAATTAGAAGAACTTGAAGAAATAGAGAAAATAAATACGAAAAATTCTTATACTGTAAAAATTGAAACACACAATGAAATTATTGATGATGAAATTAGTCCAATAAGTAAGGATATAGAAGAGGCAATGACAAAATCATTAGAAAATGGGACAGGAAATTGCGAAGAATTAAAAAACAAAGGAGAAATCTTTATTGCCTATAATGATGTATTTGAAGAAATATTTGGTTATCGCTTTAAGGTTGGAGATAAAATAAAACTTCATTATTTTAATGGAAAAGAAAATAGTATGGAATTAACAGTTGGAGGAGTTGGAGATTCAAGTTTTTCTAAATATGGAAAAATACAAGGCTGGATTTTATTACCAGATGATATTTATGAAGAAATTACACAGAATCTTGATACAACAACGAGTTTAAAAGTCACAACTCAAAATCATATTTACAATGATAAGATTGATAATAAAGTAAAAGACCTTGTTAGAGAATATGAAGAGATAGATTGTGAAACTTTTTCACAATGGCGTGAGCAAGCTATAAAAAATAGCAAATCTTTTTCAAATATACTTATAGGAATTTCAATATTTGTAATATTATTTAGTCTAATTAACTTAATCAATACAGTTATTACAAGTATGGTTACAAGGAAAAGAGAAATTGCTGTATTACAATCAATGGGAATGACGAAAAAACAATTAAATAAAATGATTATATTTGAGAATGTTTGCCTAGCAATTCCAAATGGTTTGGTTAGTAGTATTTTAGGACCGATCGTTGTATTTATAATTATGAAAATAATGCAAGAAACAGGTATAAATTATTTATTTTTCAAATTACCTGTTATGGGAATTGTTTTATATTTAATCATTTCAATTATTATACCATCTATTATTGCAATATTTTGTATAAAAGCATTTAATAAAGAATCTATCGTAGATCGATTAAGGGAGAATTAAAGATTAAAAGAAATTCAAAGCAATAATTAATTGAAAATTACTTGGTTTTGATTGTATAATAGTAAAAGATAAATTATAATTTGAAGAAGTGATAAAGTATGGAAAATATTATAATTAGAAATATTGTAAAATTATAATTTATAGGTTAGTTTTAAACTAATCTATATTTTTTTAAAATAAATTATTTTAAAAAATTGAGATTTTTTATTAAAAAAATAAAACATTGTAAAGCTACCTATATTGTGCTATAATTATTAAATAGTAGAAGTTTGTAGTAAAAAATGAGGTAAAAAATATGCCAGTTTCAAAAATTGAAAAAAATTTAACTAGGATTCAAAAAAATAAGTATCAGAATTTTGTTATTTATTTTTATATTTATTCTTTTTTGGGTTGGATAGTTGATGTATTGATATGTTTGATTAGTGATGGCGTGCTTGAAAATAGGGGTTTTTTATTTGAACCAATTTGTCCAATGTATGGGTTTGCAGCACTTATTTTACTTGTAACATTGTCAAGTAAAAAGAAAAATACAATAATTGACTTTATAAAAGCTATAATAATTTGTACAGTATTTGAATACATGACATCTTTAGTATTAGAAGTTATTTTTCATATTAGGTGGTGGGATTATTCAAAAGAATATTTTAACCTTAAAGGAAGAGTATGTTTTGCAGCTTCAATATTTTGGGGAATGTTGTCTGTTTTGTTTATAAGGGAAATTCATCCATTTATAAAAAGAAAGGTAAAGAAAAGTTTTTCTAAAATAAAAAAAGAAAAAAGAATTTGTTTAACAAAAATAGTTTTAATTATTACTTTTTTAGATTTTATATTATCAATTTTTAAATATGTGATAATTTGTTAGAGTAAAAGTTGAAATAAAAATTGCTTTAGTGTATAATTAAATTAATTGTAGAAAAGTAATAGAAAGGTAAAAATAATGAATATAAAGAATGTAGCAAAAGTTTTTATTATATTTTTAATATTAATATTATTTTTTAATTTAACTCAGGTTTTTGCAACATCTGGAGATTATACTAATCCAAACCAGTTTGATTCATATAAAACTGAAAATACAGCAGCTGATAGAGCTATAAATAAAGTTCTAGGAGTAGTATTAACAGTACTTAGAACAATAACTTTTGGATGGTCTGTTTTTTCTCTTATATATATTGCTATTTATATGCTTACTAATGCGTCTCCATTTGATTCTGTAAAAATTAAAGAGAATCATATACCAACATATATACTTGGTATTATATTACTGTTTGGAGCTAATGGTATATTAAAACTTATAACACATTTTGTAAATGATACTATTGGAACACAAACAAATAGTACATTAAATTAAAAGGGGAATAGTTATGAAAAAAAGTAAAATTTTAAAAATATTTTTAATAATATTAATATTAGTAATGTTTTTTATAAATCTTCCAATAAATAAATCATTAGCTTGGACTCCAAAATGGGATCAATTTGATAATGTTAATGGAGGTGAAACAGATAAGGCAGCTACTAATATAGTTGGTGCACTTATAAATATAATTACTACAATAGGGGCAGGTTTAGCTATAGCAATGCTTGTAATTTTAGGAATTCAATATATTGTTTCAAATGTTACAGGCAAAGCTAAAGTAAAAGAAAGTCTTTCAAAATATGTTACTGGTGCAGTTTTAATATTTGCAGCAACAGGTATTTTAAAACTAGTTCAAATGTTTATTGATAGTAATATTAATAATATATAATTGGAGGATAAAAAATGATAGCAAGTCAAATTTTAGAAGTACTAAATAATTCTCAAATTAGTAGTAATATAGTAGAAGTAGAACGTACAGCAATAGGTTGGATATTAAACTGGGTAAGGATTATAGGGACTGGTATGGCATTAATTATGTTAACATATATGGCATTAGTTTATATAAATGTAGGTCCTGATAAAAAAGCTCAGATGAAGTCACAACTTACAAATTATTGTGTAGGTGCAATTGTTTTAATAGGAGCTAGTAATATATTATATTATATTGAACAATTAGTGGAATTTATATTAAAAGATGTATTTTTTTAGGAGGTGTGTATAAATGAAATTAAAAAAGAAACTTTTTATAGTTATTAGTATTATATTTATTTTATTTAATTTATATATTTATACACATGTTTTAGCAGGTGGAGTTTTAATTGATGATGTTGTAAATTTTATGGGTGATACTAAATTAGGAGTTACTAAAACTAACGTAGTTACTAACATATTAAGTACTATTATAGCAGTAGTTCAAGTTGGAGTTACGGGATATTTTATTATTAGTTTTACAGTTGTAGGTATAAAATATTTTACAGTTTCAGCAGCTACACCAGATGCTAAAGCTAAATGTAAAAATCAACTTATTAATAATCTTATAGGTGGTATAATTGCATTTGGAGCAACTGGAATTTTTAGAATAATATATGAGTTATTAAATCCATAATAAATTTTAGAAGATATTAAAAATATCTTCTTTTTTTATGTTGAGTCTAGTTTTTGTATAGATTTTATTACAAATACATTAAATAAAGAAAAATATCATATATTTTGTTGAAAAAATTATTTTTTTTGAGTATAATTAATATGATTAGGTATATTTTTTAGATAATGGGAGAAGTTTTATGAAAATAAAAAAAATAAGTTTAATAATATATATATTTATTATAATTCAATTGCTATTAAGCATTACAGTAAATGCAACTACTGATGGAGATTCATTTATGCAAAATATAACTAGTGGTGTTAATTCTTGGCAAAAAATAGGAGAAAATCAAGTTGCTTCACTAGGTCTTGATATGAACAGTTTGTTAGGTCCTATTAGAGGAATTGCTCAAATATTTTATTGGATTGGGTGTGTAATAGTAATATTAGCAACTATTTTGACTGCTGTAAAAATGAAAATTGCATCAGAAACATCAGGAGAACTTGAAGCTAAAAATAAGAAGATATTTACAAGACTATTAATATCTTCATTTACTTTAATAGGAGCACCACTATTATTTAGTCTTGTTGTAAGAACTTTTAATAGTTTAGTATCTGCTTAATTAATATATTTAGGATAAAATTTATATGCATATATAAATAGAGGAGGAAATTTATGGGAACATATTATATACCACGTAATTATAAAGGAGAGACTAGAATTTTATATATTTTTTCTATTAAATCCCTTATAACTACAGTTTTAGGAGCATTAATAGGATTAATATTTTATTTTCTTTTAATGTTATTAGGTTTAAAAAAAGTAGGAATAGTACTTTTAGTGATTTGGGCTGTAATTGGATATTGTATAGGTGCTTTAAAAATTCCTACAATAGTGGGTCTTCCAGTTACTAAAAAGATTGGAGGAGAATCAGTAAGTGATATAATAATAAGATATATTAAATTTAAGAAGAACAGAAAAGTGTATACATATACAAAGGAGGAAAAATAAAGAATGGAAACAACTCAAATTATTCTTTTATTGCAAGTTACTATTGGTATATTATTTTTAATTATATTTATATTAATTGGGGTCTATTTTTTAATTGGGAGAAAAAAGGAAAAAGAGCAAGATGTAGGTATAATAACAGATAAAAAAGAAGTGGAAACTACAAATCTTGGAGAATTTGGAAAGTTTCAGGGGGTTTTGTCACAAGAGTCAGTATATGATTTTATGGAGTTTGATGAGATTGTTGACAATATGATTGTTAGAAAAAATAGAAGTCAGTATGTTATGGTACTTCAGTGTAGTGGTGTAAATTATGATTTAATGTCTCAAAATGAAAAAATTGCTGTTGAAGAGGGGTTTGTTCAATTTTTAAATACACTTAGATTTCCAATCCAATTATATGTTCAAAGTAGAACATTGAATTTAAAAGATATTATTACTTCATATAGAGAAAGAGTATTTAATATAAAAGATGAGTTGAGAAGACTGGATATTAAAATTAAACAAGTTCAAGAAACAGGAAATAAAGCTCTTTTAGAAAAATTAGAATTTGAAAAAAGAAGAAAAAATAGTGTATTGGAGTATGGCCAGAATATTACAGAGTATGTTGAAAGATTAAGTTCAAATAAAAATATATTACAACAGAAAACATATGTGGTACTTTCATATTATGCAGTTGAAATTGGGGGAAACTTAGAGAATTATTCTAAAGAAGAATTAAATAGTATATGTTTTTCAGAATTATATACAAGAAGTCAAAATATTATTAGTTCTCTTGGAAATTCACAAGTGACTGCTAGAATATTAGATTCAGAAGAATTAGCAGAATTATTATTTATTGCATATAACAGAGATGAGTCAGAATTATTTCAAATTAATAAAATGCTTGATGCTCAATATGATGCTTTATATTCAACAGGTAAAGATGTATTAGAGAAAAGACAAGAAAAATTAGAGCAAGAGATTAATATAGCTGCAATAGATTTAACTACTGATAGTATTTTAAAAGCCGATAAAATAAAGCAACAAGAAGAAAGAGAAAATGAGAAAAATAAAACTCAGAAAATAAAAGAGAAAGCTTTAGATTTATTAAGTGAATATGAAGATCAGTTAGATCCAAGAGTTTATAAAATTGCTTCTGATGAAATTGAAAATACTACTAAAAAAGAAGATGAAGAAAAGACTAAGGAAACTAAAAAACAAGGAAGTTTTGCAACAAGAAAGATTGTTAAAAAAAGAAAAGTTGAAACAGAAGATTAGGAGGAATTAAAAATGTTTGATTCAAAGAAAAAGATAGTTTCTACATCAGAAATAGATGTAGTGCCAAAAAAAGAAAATACAAGTATTTTGAAAAGAAATCAAAATACTGTTAAAGATATAATTGCTCCTGGTCGGAGTTGATGCAAGTTATACAAACCATATTGCTATAATGTCTTCTAGAACAAGATATGCTAGAAGTATGATAGTTTCTACACTTCCTAGAATGTGTACTTTTCCAGAGTTTTTAAGAGGAATGTATACATTTGGAGATATTAATGTTTCAGTGTTTATAAGTCCAGTAAGTGAATCATCATCACAAACAGATTTAAATAGAACAATTAATGAGCTTGAATCAGAAAGAATTGTAGCACAAGATAGAGGAGATATAAACAGAGAAAGAGTTTTATTACAAAAGAGATTAGAAGCAGAGGAACTTAGAGATACTATAGCAGCAGGATTAAATAGGTTATTTAGTTCAACAATTGTTGCAACATTATTTGCATATAGTATAGAAGAATTAGATAAATATACTGAATTATTATCAAATGAGATGGCCAAAAATTTAATTGATATTAAACCAACTTGGGCTATGCAAGATACAGCATTTAGAACTAATTTGCCATTTAATGATAATAAGCTTTCAAAATCTCACACATTTGATAGACGTGCTATGTCTACTGTATTTCCATTTTTTACATCAGATATTGGACATGAAACAGGTATACCATTAGGATTTAATAAACAAACTGGATTACCAATTTTATATGATAATTTTAGTTCAAAATTGTCAAATTATAATATGGTAATATTTGGTAAATCTGGTGCAGGTAAATCTGTTACAGTAAAAATGTTATCTGCTCGTTCTTCTATTTTAATGGGAATTGATAGTTTAGCATTAGATGCTGAAGGAGAGTATGGAATAGTAGCTGAGAGTTTAGGAGGAGTTAATGTAGTTATTAGTCCTAATTCCAAAACAATAATAAATATTTTTGATATTGAACCTGAAAATATGAAAGATGAAATAACAGGAAAAGAAAGAGCAGTATTAAATATTGAAAATAAGGTTGAAGATGTAACACAAGGATTACTTACAATGGCTAGAGGTAGTACAAAAAGTGAGGAAGTAAATGAACTTACAAAACAAATAATTTCAGAAGCAGTTTTAGAGGAGTATACAGCAAAGGGAATTACGAATAATGTTGATAGCTTGTATAGTAATGAAGGAAATCATATAGACATTTCTAAGAATTATCTAGGAAGAACTAAAAAAGATATGCCAACAATAGGATCTTGGTATAAGAGAATTTGCAAAAAAGCAGAAGAAAATCAAAATCCAGATTATAGATTTCATTATAGTTATTTGGTAAAAGTTATGAAACAATATGTTAGAGAATTACAAGGACAGATGGCTTATTTTGATGGTCAGTCAACTTTCGAATTATTAGAGGGAATGCCATTTATAAATCTTGATATTTCTCGGGTTAGAAGAGAGATTTGCAAGACCACTTGCTCAACAAGTATTGTTATCTTGGGTTTGGGAGAAATATGTTAAGAAGAATAGTGAAGATAAAATAAAAGCTATGAAAAAAAGGGTTATAGTTGATGAAGCATGGATGTTACTTCCATTTCCAGAGGCTGTTGATTTTTTAAATACAATGGCAAGGCGTGCCAGAAAGAGAAATGTTTCGCTTTTAGTTGCTTCTCAAAAATTTCAGGATTTTTATGAAAAAAAAGAAGCACAAGCAGTTTTAACTTCTTCAGAAACAAAATTATTTTTAGCACAAGATAAGTCAGAAATTGAATATTTAAAAGAAGTATTTAAATTAAGTGAAGGTGAAGCATCATTTTTAATTACTTGTAGTAGAGGTGAAGGATTATTAAAAGTTGGTACAGATTCGGCTGTTCTTTCAATACAACCTACACAAAAGGAATTTGAATTTGTTGAAACTAACCTTTCAAAACAAATAGCAATGGAAAAATTAAAGAATAAATCTAATTAAAGTAGTAATAGAAAGGACTTGATAGAAATTAATGAAAAAAATATCAATAGGTTTATTAATAATAATCATAATTAATTTCATATTTAGTAATTTTGTGCTTGCTACATCAACTGATGGAATGACATATAGCAAAGATTCATATCATAAGTTAGTAAATGAAGGAGAAATAGAAATAAATGGAACTAAAAGGAGTTTAGAGATAACACAATCTACATTAGGATCAATATGTGGAATATTATTTTCTTGTGTAAATCCATTTGCTCTTACTGTTTCAACTCTTATGTCAAAGATTTCTAATGATGGAGGGTTTTATTATACTGAAAGTGAGTTTGGAGCTTCAAAAAATGGGTGGTTTACAGTTGCATCTTTAGTTTTTGGAGAATATTTATTATTTAATGCTAGACCCTATCAAAGGGCAGTTGATTTAAATCCTGATATTGAAAGTACAAAAATAGTAGAATTACAAGATAATATAAAATCAAGAACTATAGCATTTTTTGAATTACTTAGATATGTAGCAATTGCAGCATTTTTAGTTTTATTAATTATTACAGGTATTTTTTTAGCACTTGCAGATGTTGCAGAAGATATAGCAAGATATAAAGAAGTTTTAAAAACATGGTTTATAGCTTTATTATTTATATTTATTATTCCATTTTTTATTATTATAATAGATCATATAGCAGATATTTTAATGAATATTCTATGGAAAATTAGGATAGCATTGGAAAATAATGGATATAGCAGTTTTGAAATAGAAATAATGAATAATTTGTTTAAGTCAATGGATAGTTATGGTGGAATAAAAGTATTAGCATATGGAATTGAATATTCAGCATTTGTATTTCTTCAAGCTAAATTTTTTATAAAATATGGAATTAGATTAATTAATATACTTTTATTAATAGCTTTATATCCTGTGTGTGCTATTATGCATACTTTTAACAAAATAAAAGGAGAGTCTAGTAAAATACTTGAGAATTGGATTGTTAAATATTTTATGAATGTTATAATGCAACCATCACATGCATTTCTTTATTTACTATTTATTTTTACAGCTAGTCAAATAGCAGTTAATGCACCATTACTTGCAATTTTATTTATTTGGGCGTTATTATGGTCAGAACGAGTATTTAAAGCAATGTTTAATATAAATACAGGAAAGGTATTATCAATATTTAAAGGATAGAAAGGAGGCTTTTATGGGAAAAAAAGTTGACTATAGGACTAATTCTAAAAATAGGAAAATTCTAAAAGTAGTTTTAGTTGTTTTATTTTTAATTATTGTTAGTTATCTTTTAATAAGAAGTATAATTAATGCATATAAATCTTTACCTAAAAATGTTGATGCAAGTAAATCAATGCATTTTAATGTTAGTGATTATAATTCATTAGAAGAATTATTAAGTAATTATAATTGTTCGTTTGTTAGAAAAAAAGTAGATTCAAATATTATAAAAATATATGTGATGTTTGATAGAAGTTTATATACAGATAGTAAAAGTAATGAAGACTATTTTTTTAAAATTGCTAGAGTTGTAGCAGATTTTGAAAATTACGTAGATTTTGAACTTATAGATAACGCAAGAAATATTGATATTCTTGTGTTATGTGAAAATAAAAAGATTGCTCAATATACAATAAATGGAGATGACAATTATTATCTAAATCATAATTCAGAAATAAATTCTAAGAAGGAAACTACAAAAATTACAAACTTTAATATTAAATCAGAAGAGCTTGTAAAACTTATAAATAATAATTGGTCAGACAATGATATTAATTTTGGAACAAGAGAAAGTACTTGTAATGGATATAATATTTACTTTGATGAAGGGATAAAGTATAAAAAAGTAGGTAGACAAGTTTTTAATATAGTATTTACAGAAAAGTATAAGAATGAGATAGTAGAAGGGTTAAGTGTATTTTCTAATTCAAAAGATGTCGAAAGTATTTTAGGAACACCAACATATCAACATGAACAAGATTTATATGGGTATGTTGGAAAAAATAATTATTTATTTTTTGATTTTATAAATAAGCAAGTTTCTATATATCCTATTAAAGAATTACAAGATGAGGAAAAATTTATTGAAATAATAAATCAAATGAATAATAGCTCTGATGTAAAGGAATTTGCAAGCAATTTAACAGATTTATGGAATGATTACGATATTTATAATTATGATTCAAACTATGTTAATTTGCAGTATACATTATATGGTATTAGTTTAAATATTTCATCAAATTCATTAAAAAATGGTATTTATATTTATCAAAATTATAAAGGAGATAGAGATATTGTAAATTTAGATAATGTATATATGTCGGATAAAAATTTAATAGTAGATGAAGAATATAAAAGATCTATTGGAGAAAGTGTTATAGCAGATGGAGATGATGTAGGAAGTACTTTTAGTTCAAAGTTTGTATTAATTGGAAGAACTTCACTTAATGTTAATGAAAAAGGGATAAAAGGTCCAACATTTTATTCTTTAGATGGAGAATATCCAGATTCTGAATTAGATAGAGGAACTATTATATCTAGTTACTGGTGGTATGATGATTTTAATTTAATTTATTCAATAGATAATGATGGAATATATGTATATAATTGTGCAACTAGACAGAATTCTAAATTATCAAATATAGAAGGAAATATAAATATAAATTCAATTCAAGATAATAAAATAATATATAATGATATACAAGAAGTAAAAATAATTATTAATTAATAATAAAATATAGAAAAACAGTGAAAAATGTGGTATTATTAATAATGGAGAGTTATCTAAAGTAGGAAATAAAAATATGATAAAAAAATTTATAAAATGCTTAATTATATATGTAGTAGTATTTATGACGATGTTATCAAGTATTTCATATGGATATACATCTTCTGAAATTGGTAGTGCAGTTGCAGGATTTTCTAAAAATTTTGTAGAAACAGGAAATCAAGGCACAGGACCAGATGGCAAAGTTGGTTTTTTAAGATATTCTTTGAATGATGCAAATTGGTCAAAAGTTACATCAATACAATGGAATACAGTGTTACCAGCTTCTGATGGAATGTATTGGTTTTGCTGTGCAACTTTTGTTAGTAATATGTATGAAGCAGTAACAGGATTACAAATTAGAACACATTCTTCTGCAGGAGTTAAATCTTGGGCACAGTCACATGGGGAAGCAGTAAGTTTAAGTTCAGTGCAACCAGGAGATATATTATATAGAACAAGGGCTGGGGGAGGACATGTTGCAATTTATATTGGAAATAATCAGATAGCTCAGGCAAGTACTGCTAATTCAGAACCACCTGCTCAAGTAAATATTTCATCATATTCAGCAGGTGCTTGGCAGTCAGCATATAGAATTTCAGATGCTACAGCTTCTAGTGTATCTAATTTAGATACTACATTTACTATTTCTGGTATTGGTGGCGTTACAGGAGTAGGTACAATGTCAGGTATTGATTTTTCAGAATTCTTTTTTAATGGAATTCCAGATAGAAAGTATTCTGTTGCAACTACAAATATATTTGAAGTAGTAATAGATACTCTTGCTAGTATAGCAGATTATATAGTTGGAATACTTACATATATTATAAGAATTGTATTTGTTGGTTTTACAGGATTAGCGGATAATTTATTAAATTGGACAGCAAATACAATATCAAGTACAGGCGTAGATTCATCAGAGTTAAATATTAATTCTGTAGAAATAGAAAATATTGAAAAAGATTCTAGAAAATTAACTATAGAATCATTATTATATAATGAATATGATTTATTTGATATTAATATATTTGATTTTAACAATAATTAGGAGAGGTGAGTTATATAAAAAATAGGAAATTTTTAAAGATAGCAATATTAACTACTTTAATAGTGATTGTTTTATTGATAAGTTGTTTAAACTTATTTATTAAGAAGCAAAATAATAATCCACTAAAGTTAAATAATGGTAATGTTGCTACAATAACTACTCCTAAAAGTAAGAATCCAAAAGATGAAAATAAAGAAGAAAGTTTAATACATATAGAATCTATTATTTTAAAACAACTTAATAATAATAGTTGGGATAGAATAAAAGCTAATTTTTCAGCAGAATACAGAAAGGATAATCAAGGAACTTATTTTTATGACAAATATACTTTGTATTGTAATATAACATATGTTAATAATATTGTTTTTAATAGTAATTATAAAGATTCCATTATTGGAGGGATAAAAGTTGGAACTCCTATTAAAGATATACAGAAAATTTTAGGAGAACCAACATTTGAAAATAAAGAATTAGAAATGATAGGATATAGGACTCCAGAAATTTATGCATTTTTTTATAAAGATGAGATTTCCATTTATCCTAATAAAAATATAAATAATAAAGATTTTGAAAGATTATTATTTTTATATGCTAATAAACAGTATCCTGGAAATAGAACAAATTTTATTGTAGAAATTAATAAAAATTATCCAGATTTTATATCAAAAATCGAAGAGAATTATATTAAACTTTATTCATTAAATAGGCAAATTGAAATTAAGCTTTATGAAGATAAAAATATTGAAATAATAGTTTATGATGGATATAAATTCGGGCCATATATGCAAGATTATTTAAATATTGTAAAAGTAGAAGAAACAAATTTGATAGAAAATAAAGAAGTTGAAAGGAAAGAAACTTAAAGAAATAATGAAAAGAAGATTATTAAATATAAATAATTTAATAATTATAGTAACATTAATAATGTTTTTTATAAGCATTCCAACACAAGTATTTGCTGCAGAAGTTGGAATAAATCAATTTTTAAAAGTACAGATTGCTGGTTGGTATACTATTATTAGGAATGCTTCAATTGCTATAATGCTTATACTATTGATAGTTGCAGGGATAAGAATGCAAGTGTCAGCGCTTGCAGAAGATAAAGCATTATTTAAAAATGCAATACCAAGTTGGATATTAGGTATTTTGATTATGCTAACAATACAGTATTTTATGTATTTTTTGATAGATTTAAATCAAAACTTAGTTAATTCAAGTAGAGATTTAGGTCGTTCTATATCAGGTATAAATGAATTTGGAGAAGAAAACACATTATATGAAACAGCAAAGTCAAAAGCATATGAACCCAAATTTACTTCTGGTACAATAGGTATGATTTTGTATATGATGCTTGTATTTTATACATATAAATTTGTAATAGTTTATGCGAAAAGATATTTTAATGTTATAATATTAGTTTTAATAGTACCAATATTATGTTTAGTTTCTGTTTTTCAAAAAATAATTAAAGGTAAAAACAAAGGACAACTTAGAAAATGGACAAAAGAATTTATATATAATGTTTTTTTACAAACTTTACATGCATTTTTATATTCTACATTAGTAGGACTAATTTTGAAATTATCTGAAAATATGGAGAATTTTATTGGAGCAATACTTGTTCTTATAATATTTGGATTCATTTTCTCAATAGATGCAATTATAAGAAAGGTATTTAATTTTATAGGAGGAAGTACTTCAATAAAAACAAGAGATGTTTTTGGTGGAATAAAACAAGTAGCTAAAGATGGATATGAATTTGTGACTGATGAAGGTGCATTTAGCGAAAAAGTAAATTCTATAAAGAGTTCTGTACAACAAAAATTGTCTCCAAGTAATATAAGAAGTGAGCTAGTTAAGTTTAAAGATAATGCTATTTATGAAACAAAAGAAACTTTAGCAGCTTTAGATGGAAAAAGAGTTAAAGTTACAGAAGAGCAAATTCAAAAAGAACAAGAAAAATTAGACAATCCAAACTTTATTGGAAAAGCACTTAATGTATTTCAAAAAGGAGCATATGGAATTACTGAGTTTGGAATTGAAATAAATGAGAATATAAAAAATAAAATAAAGAAAAAAATTCAGGATTTAAATCAAAATAATGAAATGGCAAAACGTTTAAAAAGAATATTAAAATCGCATAATAAGAAAAGAAATAAAGACTTAGAACAATATGATACATCATTGAATTTGGATACTTCTCCTAAGGAAGTAGCAGATGAGTTAAAATACTCAATAGAAAAATATGGAAGTGATTTATTAGTAGCAGTTTATGTAGTGGAAGGCCCACAAGCATTTATACATTCTGAAATAGGATCTTCATATATGGGAATGTCTGTACTTGCTTCTGAAGAATATGAAACACATTATGATTCTTTATATACACAGGATTCCGAAAAAAGAACTCTACGATTAAAGCTAAAAAGGCAAAAAAGTAAAATAAAAAGGTATAATTTTGTAAGATTTAATGGTAGAAGTGTAAAAACAATTACACATGGATTAAATAAAAGATTTATAATGAACAGTAAATATTTAACATCATTAAATAAAATTGCAACTATTGTTAACTTAGGAAATTTGGACATTAAAGATTTTTCAGGAGTTGAGAAAACTACAATAAAATATACAGCTAAGGTAAATTCTGCTGTTCAAAAGAAACATTTAGCAGATATTGAGTTAGAAAAATATGAGGAAAGAAAACAAGATGCTGATTGGGCTGTTTTAACTACAATGTCTATGGATATAAAAGCTATACGAACTAATAGAGTAGTGGCTGAAGTTTCAAAAATAATGCAACAGCCAGAACAGAATATAGGAATAGAACAACTAGTAGATATGAGAAAAGCAGAAAAACTAGATGAAGATACAGTAATAATATTTGAGGAATTAGATGAAAGCATAAAAATGCAAGATACTTTAGAAGTTATGACAAATGTAGAAATTATGGATGTTGCTATGCAGTCTGGAGCTGTTAGAATAGAAGAAGTGAATTTTCAAGATGAAGATTTAAAAGAACAAATTTTAGAGGGATTGATTGAAAAGGGAATATTTGGAGTAGAAGTTAAGGAAAATGAAACAGTCTGTGAAGATATTATAAATACAATACAAGAAATGAAAATGTCAATTTCTCAGGAAGAATATGTTGAAAGTGTAGCTAGAAAAGAATTTATTGATATATTTGATGAAGATAAGAAAGAAGTAAATGTAGAAACTAATTTAGATAAATTATCACAATTAATAAAAGATATTGCAAAAGAGACTATTAAATTAGAAGCGGAGAATATTAAAGAAGAATTAAGTGAAGAAATTAAATATACAGAAGATAAAGAAGAGCTTACTAAAAAAGCAATTCAATCAGAAAAAGAGTCTTCGCAAAAAAAATCTAAAAGCGAAAAGCAAGAAAAGGAAAATGTTATTAGTTCATCACAAGAATCTGAGAGAGATTCTTCAAAAGATGTTCTTATAGTATATATACATGGAGCAGTAGTGAATGAGGGAAGATATGATGTAAAAAATGGTAGTAGGATTTATGAAGTAATTAAGATGGCAGGTGGACTAACAGAAGAAGCAGACTTAACGGCAGTCTCAACTTATGATATTGTATTTGATGGTCAGGTAATTTTTATACCATTAAGAAATGATGATGAAGAACTAGAAAAAACATTAGAAAGATGTAGACCAGTAGTTGAAGAAGTAGTAAAAAAATATTTAATAGAAAATAATATAACTAATATTCAAACTTTAACAAAATTAGTACATAAAAAGATGGTACTTACTAAATTAAAAAAAGCTCTTAAAAATGAAAATCTTAACAATGAACAAATTGAAGTTTTATTAGATGAAAGAATAAAAGAAATCAAAACTATTAGAAACTTTTTTGAAAAGATTAATTCTAAATCAAAAGTTGTTAATATTAATGATTTTAAAGTAAATTATTTAAATATACAAGATGAAAAAGAAAGAAGAAAAAAAGCTATAGAGAATAAACAGGAATTAGAATTAGATGAAATGATAAAACAAGTTTCTAAAGGTGATAGTGAAACAGAAAAAAATTCAGATGATTATGAGAAAGATAGCTTAAAAAGGCTTCTTGAAGAAATGAAAAAAGATGGTCAAAAAGTTCTGATAAATAGAAATTCAAAAGATGAAAAAAAGCAAAATTTAAGAACAATGTATATAAATCAATCTCCTGAAGATAGAATGAAATTTCTTTTAGGTAGGTTTTAGAAAGGAATAAAAATTATGAAAGTAAAAACTAAATTAAAAAGAATAATTATATATACATTAGTTACATTAATATTATTTAATTTTATAGTTCCAACAGTAATACCATTAGATATTTCTTATACAGTACATGCTGATACAACTCAAATAGAAAATATAGAATCTTCTGCAGAAGCTTTGCTCAACTCAAGAAATAATGGAATAGCAGGTTTTTTATCATGGGTTGTAAGAATATTAACAGTAGGTACTTTTTCAACATTGCAATTAGAAACTTTTTTGGTTGCTGATTCAGCAGGTCATAATGGAGATGTTTCAGCATTTGTAACACCACTTGATATATTTTTTAATAAATTTACTTTAACTGATATTAATATATTTTCTCTTGATGGATTATCACCAGATAGCATAGTGTATAAAATTAGAACAATTGCTTCTATGTTTTATTATGTAGTTAGTATGATAGCAATTGCTATTTCAATAATTACATTAATAGTTATTGGAATAAGGATGGTATTTGCTAATTTGGCAGAGGAAAAAGCTAAAATAAAATCTATGTTAACAGATTGGGTTACGAGTGTATTTTTGATAATTTTTATGTCAATGATAGTAATTGGTATTATAAATATAAATGGTGCATTTGTTAGAGCTATTGAGAATGTAGTAACAAATGCAGATATATCAAATGTTATGGATTCTATATTTGCTGCATGTTTTTCTGATAATATTTTATTAGGAATTGCATCAACAATAGTATATGTTCTTATGACTGGACAAACACTTATATTTTTATTGATATATATATATCGATTTTTTATAAGTACATCACTAATAGTTATTTCTTCACTTGTACCTTTATCTTATCCTATAGATAAAGCAAATGGTGGAAAAGCGGAATCTTTAAATAGTTGGTTTAGTGTGTTTACATATAATGTGTTTATTCAAAGTATACATTGTTTAATTTATGGGATATTTATAGGTATTTCACTAACTTCTTTAGCATCTTATGATACTGTAAGTGGACTAGAAAGTTTAGGTGTAGCAATATTTGCAGTAGCTTCAATACTTATTGTAAGAAAAGTAGAAGAATTAGTAATGGATGTATTAGGTTTTAAGTCTAAATATCAATTAACTATGAAATCAATTGTAAATACTATATCAACAGCTTATAGTACTATTAGAGGCTATAGAACAAATAATATGAGTAGAGCAGGAAATAATGAAGCAACTTCAACACAAGGAGCAACTTTTGGTAGAAATTTAGATGATGATGATAAAACAAATCAAGGGGCTTTAGATTTTGTATCTTCAAAAGTTCAATATAAAGAAACTCAAGCTTCTCAGTATGAATCATATTTAGGAACAACAAGAGTTGTAGGAGAAAATACAACTGGAGGAGCAATACCAACATTACTTGTTGATAATTTAATAAATAATACTAATTCTACTACTTTAAATGATCAATCAACAGAGAAATTAGAAGAGGCAGTTAATAATACTAAACATGATAATATAAATGATGAAATTAAAAGCACAAATTATGAAAAGTATGTTGATAATGAGTTAGATGAAACAGATGAGAATGTACTAGAAAAGTTTAAAAAGTTGTATATTGATTTGAAAACAGAAGTAGATGCTTTAAATGAAATGAAAAAGGAGATAGAGGAAAATCTTAAACATTTAGAAGAAAAAATTGATAAATCAGATGCAGAAACTATTAGAAATAATATTGGAAAACTAACAAGTGAAGAGGCAGAAGAATATGTACATTCTTTAGGAAATACATCTGAGGGAAGATATGCTAGAGGATATTTAGATTATTTAGGAAATAAAGATGCATATAACAAATTAGATAATGAAGTAGATAAAAAATTAGTAGAGTTAGTTAATCAGGGTATAAATAAAGGTATAATTAATAAAGAACTTGAAGGAGATTTACTTGCAGGTGGATCAATAGGAATAAATGCTTTAAATAAAATACAAACGATAGAAGGCTCTAATGTAGAAGATTTAGGAGAAGATTTAGAAACTACTACTGAACTTCAACTTCCTCAAGTAGCAGTGCAAAATGCTCTAGATGCTACAAGAGTACAAAATGAATTATTAGAAGATAATAAAACAGTAAGAGAAATGTCAATAGATACAGCTAAGATGCTTAAGGTATTAGAAGGTGAGATAACTGTAGAAGGAGAATTTACAGATAGTAGTTTAACAGATTTTAATATTAAGATTTTAAATAAATTGCAACAAGGGGCATATAGCAATAGTAATTTTAAAGTAGCTGAAGCTAAGGTAAAAGAAGAAGGTGAAGAAGCAGTTAGAAAATTAGAGAAATTTAGAAATGATCAAACTTCAAGTAATGCCAAAGCATTAACTCCTGCTGGAAAAGAATATGCAAGATTAATGTATGAAGCAAATCAAGCAGGACTAATAGTTTCTTCTGTAAGAATGATGGCTGAAGAAAGTATTCAAGTAGAAAAACAAGTAAATACATCTTTTGTACAAAATATAACTCCAAGTACAAATAATGTTTTAGATAACTTAAATAAAAGAAAAAGTGCACAAGGATAATTAAAGTTAGGAAGGATAAAATATGACTAATAAACACAAAAAAATAATAATTTTTATATTGATTATTTTAATTGTTCTAGTATTATTATTGATTATTTTAAAAAATAAAGATCATTCTAAAGAGATTTCTGAGACAGAAATACAAAAAGTAAGTAATGAAGCAGAAAGAAAGGAAAAGAATGCGATTTTAGAAAAATTGTATAAAATGAATGAGCAAGATAGGATTAATTATTATTGTGCAGAGTTTTTTAAACTTATAGATAAGAAACAATATGAAAAAGCATATAGTTTTTTATATGATGAATATAAAGAGAATTATTTTCCAACTTTAGCTAGTTTTAAGAGATATTTTAATGATTACTTTCCAGATGATATAACATTGAATTTTAGTAATATTGAAAGATTAGGTGAAATATATGTTTTGTGGGTTGATGTAAAAGATACTTTAAATGGTATAGAATTAGGACATAATTTTAGTATGAATGTAGTTATTAAAGAAAATGATTATAATGATTTTGTATTGTCTTTTAGTAGAAATAGTGCAGTGAAAGAAAATTAGAAAGGAGCAAGGAAATAGGCTATGACAATAAATCCAGATTTAAGAATTAAAGTAAGAAATTTCTTTAAAAAAAATAGCAAATTAATTATTGTATTTATAGTAGTTATAATGATAATTACAATAGTTAATAAAATTTTGACGTTTAATAAAAAGCCATCTGAACTTTCAACTACATATACGCCAAATATTTCTGTATTAGATAGTTCAAGCGAAGTTCCTAAAAAAGTTTCTGATAGTTTTGAAGATTTTATTGAGCAATATGTAATTTATTGTAATATTGGAGACTATGTAAAAGCTTATAATTTGATTTCAGATGATTGCAAGAAAAATTATTTTGGAAATGATTATGATAATTTTGTAGATTATGTAAGTCAGAAGTTTGGATCTAAAAAAAGATATGCTATACAAAATTATTCTAATTATGATGGAAAATATATTTATAATGTAAAGTTATTTAATGATTTTTTGGCAACTGGACTTACAAACGAAGCATATAGATATCAAGAAGAAAAGATGACAGTAAGTTATGATGAGAACAAAAATATAGTTTTTTCAATAGGAAATTATATAGAGGAAAGAGAAGTACAATATATGGCTTCAAATGAATATATGAAAGTAGATGTAACAAATGTGATAGTAAAATATGGGTTTGTTGTATATAAAGTAAAGCTTACAAATAGAAGTGACTATACAATAGTTATACAAGATGGAAATGTAGATAGTGCAGAAATTTCATTAGATGTAGAAGGAGAATATAGACCATGTACAGAAAATGATGAAATAATTTTAGCTCCTGGTGAAACAAAGATTGTAAACTTATCATTTACAAAGTTTTTTGATACAAATACGAAAATAAATGGTATAGTATTAAATGCAGTAAGAGTTATAGAAAATTATACAGGAAATCCTGAGACTGCAAGTCAAGAAATTGAAAATGCATTAGATAAATTTAGTATGACAGTTTCATTTTAAATTTTAAGAAAGGAGGAAGCTTTATATGGCTAAAAATCCATTTTCTGAAAAAGATTATGATATATTAGATCCAGAGGCAAAAATTAAAAGTGGTTCTAAAAAAGGATTAGGAGATTTAAAGAATAAAGCAAAAATCACAAGAAAAGTAGGATCAAAAATACTGTCTGCAATTGGACCATATGGAGTACTTGTTTTAATAATTATAATAGTTATTATTGGGTTTATAGGATTTATAATAAATATTCCAGGATTAACAGTTGGAAAACTTAAAGACTTTGCTAAAAAAACAGAGCAAACAATTAAAGGTTGGTTTATAAATGAAGCTTCCAACATTAATACAGATGAGGTTATAGATATAGCAAATTATCTTGAGAATATGAATTATGATATAGTTAATTATGGTTTTGTTGAACCTGAAGTTGATAATTCAATAAAAACATATGAGGAATTAATTGCTTTAGGGTATAATTTATATGAAAAAAGAGATGGAGATGAAGGATTTAAATATTATAATTCAGATGGACAAGCATATAATGGATATTACTACAATGCAATTGGAATTTTGGTAAATAATATTACAGGGCTTCCAGATGGAGAATCATATTCTGATAAATATGGAATTGTCAGATCAACAGAAGAAACAACAGAGACTGGAAAAGGAAAAATAATAGCTATACCTGGAAACCGATCAACATTACTTAAAACATACTTGATTTCAGATAATAGGATATATGCAATAAGAAATGATGATGAAACATTGTTAAAAAATATATTTAGTGGAATAAAAACAGTGTTTGGTGGATATAAAGGTGCTTGGTCAAAAGGATTAATGAAAATATATAAAGCTAAAAATGGTTTAGCAACATCTTCTTGGGGATTTTGGGATAATTTTGCTTGGAAAAATGATATTTCAATAGATAGAGCTAGCGGACAACTTTCTATTAGAAGAGGATATTTAAATAATCCAATGAATTTTAATATTTCAGGGTGGGCTCCAAGGTATGGATTATCATTAGAATTTTTATTATCATTACATATTGGAACTATGGCACCAGATTTAGTTTATGCTATGCTACAAAATTTTGATACAGAAATACAAGTGTATTTAGATGATGCAGGTGATTCAGAAGTAGAGGCAAAATATGTAGATCCATTGGCTGGCTCAGTAAAACCAGGAATTGAAATTAAAGATATAAAAGAAACTTTAAATGAAATGGAAGGAACGACAGATGGTATTGCTTCTGATTTAATAAATAGTAATGATTTATCAAGTTGGATTAATGGTATATTTTTAACTAGAAGAAGGTGTCAATATTTACTTGAGAATTTACCACTTGTAAGTCCAGATAATTGTATTGGAAGTGCACAAGAATATGTTATTGTAGATTCGACAAATGATTCATCAAGTTTCTTAATGATTGATACAAGTAGTAATCCATTTCCAGCTTATGGAATAAATGATGCTGATATTAATGAAACAGAGGATATATTTGAAAATTACTCAGTTACAACTCAAACAGGAGAAAGTATAAGAGCTTTTGACGCAACTCATTGTGCAAAAAATATGGGAGTTCCAGCTGATTCTAATATGCAAGAACAATATAAATCGGATACAGCTTGTTGGTTAAAAAATACAGCAGATAGTTATGGGTATGAGAATGCTAGTGAGAAATCAGCACTTCCAATTGAAACTATAGAAGGAAATAGCAAAGTTCTTACATCTCAGACTTATGAGGATGCAAGTCTTCCTAATGGAAAAATATGGAATAATTATACTATGTATAAATATAAGAAAGTAAAGCAGCATATAGTTTGGGTTGGAGAAGTAGATGGAGAAGAAGTTGAATTTGAATGGGCTATTCATAAATATTTGATATATAAGACAAAAGAAATTACTGAAACTTCAACTTGGAATTCTAGTACAAATAGTTATGTAGTAACTTCTAATGAAAATGAAGTTGAAGAAATAAATGAATGGGTAGATACAATTGTATGGGAATATATTGTAAGAGAAAAAACTACACAAGAACTTGTAGATTCTGGAATTATAGATCCAGAAACAGGTGAATATAGAACTGATAGAAATATTTGTAGTAGTAATATAGGTTCTACTAAATGCTGTAAAAACTGTCAAAAATATATAAAAGAAGTAGTACGAGCTTTAGCTAATTTAGAAGACCAAAAATATTCTACATATACTCCATATATAGCTAGAGTTGTAGGAAGTTGGTTTAGAGATACATATTTTATAATACCAGAAGGTCCTAATGATGATGCAGCAATTTCTGAATATAGAGATGGGTTGCCAAAAGGAACACTAAAAGATGTTGAGGGGTCTGAAGATAATAATAAAGATGGTATACCAGACCAAAACCCTGACAAGAGACAAGTATATTCTCCAGCACACAATGATTCTAATATAAGTTCAGCTTGGGGGGCAGATAAAGAACTTATAAAAGTTGATGAAGAATATTTAGCAGATTCAAAGGAATATTGGACAAAATATGAGATGAAAAAAGACAGTAATGGAAATGATACATCTGAGTATCAATTATATTATTTACAAGCAGATGGAAATACTTCAAACACAAAAGCGGAAGATTTTATAGCAAATAATGGTTATTCTACTATAAAAGAAGCAGAAGATGATGGACATGCTTTTGTTAAAAAAGCAGAAACTATTAAAGTAGAAGATTTAGAACAAAACCCAGAAATAGAACTTGCTGATAAATTGTTATGGTCTGCATATAGCTTTGATACAACAGGTTCTAGTAGTGGTTGGATAAGAGTTAATCGTGAAGATGGAAATGCATATGTAAATAAAGTTTATGACTCAACAGGAGTAGATCCAGAAGATGAAGAATATGACCCTTCAGAATATGAAAATGTAGGATTTTTCTATAATTTACTTACAACAAATTCTGTAACACAATTAGAAGATGCACAAAGATCACAAACTAATAATATAGTAAAGAGTTTATTAAAATATAGAAAATATTATATATATGATGAAACAGAAGAGACTGCAATACAAATTGCAAAGGATAGGAAAAACGTAATAAAGGCATCAGAAAAATTATTAGAAAGTAAATATGGTAGTGGTTGGGCAAATAAAGTTTCTACAGATTTACTAGGAAAATATGGACGTAGTGCATTAAGGCAAGCATATGGAATTATAGATTTATCTTTCCATCTTGATGAAGATGATAGATTAGATATTGCAGAGTCTTGGCTAGAATGGCAATTAGATATGTATTATAGTAAAAATACTAATGGATTTACAGGATTTGTTATAGATGACAATACAATTTGGGAAATAGAAGATTATGAAGGGAATATAGAGATTAGGAGAGGAGATCCAAGAAATCCAAACTTGATTTCTGTTGTAAATATAGAAAAGTCATCATTAAATGCTTTTGCAATATTAGAAAATACACATACAATAGATGCAGATTATCAGTATAGAGATTTTAAAGAATTAATAGTAGAGTTAGATTATTTTAATAAAGAAGATTTGTCAAATAAGACTTCGGAAATATTTACTTGGTTGTTACCAGATACTAATATTTTAGGATGGCCAATTAGACCATATGATAAACAAAATAATGAATATGGAACATTAATAGAGTCTTCATCAACTTATAACTATTTAAAAAATAAAGAAGATAATTTAAAAGAAGATGATTTGCCAGAAGAAGATTTACCAACTGAAGAAGATAATTCAGAAGAAAATGAAAATTCTATAAACAATAGTTTATTTGAAGGATATGAGGATGACCAGTTAGTGTCTTCACCAGTTACAGGAAAAATAATAGAATATGGAACACATAAAAGAATAAATATATATACAAATGAAGAAGAAGAGGTAGGATATATTATTCTTGAACCATTGACTGAAGAGTATTTTTCATCATCAATGGTAACAAATAACAGTAAAGATAATGATGAAATTAGTAATGAAGATGCAGCAAAAGGTCTAAATTTATTTTATAAAGAATATAGTAATGTATGTGCAGGATATACAATTATGATTGATGGATTTGATGTGAATTTAGAGGCAACAGATGATGAAGGTAATAATGGAAAATATAAACAAAATGAGATAATGGCATTATATAATTCAAATGAGCAAAGAAAAAGAGAAGAACAAGAACAATTAAAAGAAGATGCACCATTTTTTGTGAATTTTGGAGAAAGTAGTTCTATTCCATCAGAATATGTATCTGATATTGGAATGAAAGGATACTATATAAAAGAAGGAAAATATATAGGAAAGACTATATCAAATGATTATGGGGATTCAGATGAAAATCCAGGTGAATATATAAGAATTTTGATAAAAGATACAGATTATTCTTTAGTAGAAAATGTAGAGGATTTCTTTAATATACCAACTCCAGATGATTTTAAATCAAATGGACAAGAATTTAATTCTTTTGGTACAGAAGTTACAGCAGATGAAATGGAGATGTTAGCAGCAGTTTTAGTAGCAGAAAATTCTAGTTCACCAGAAGCTATGACTGCAGTTTGCCAAGTTATAAAAAACAGAGGAAATGATACAGTGCATTTTTCAAATGTATCAACAATTGCAGATATATTAACAGCTTCAGGACAATATGGAACAGTATTTCCAGTAGGAGATAATAATGATTCATCTCATATGGGAGGTTATGGTAGTGCACCAAAAGGGTCATATACCAAAGTTTATGATTTAGGAATGTATGGAAAATTTGTTGTGGGAAATCAAAATGGAAGAAATGGAACTAATTTTACAGAAAGATTAGCTACATATGAATCTAAACAAATAGTAGAAGGAGTTTTAAGTGGTTCTATTGCAGATGAAGCTTCAGCTCAAATGGGTAAATTAGCATTATATCAGGTAACTGCTTCAGATTATCGTAATCATGATGAACATTGTGTATTGTTTGGAGAATTATTTGCACATAATTGGGGATGCTTAACAGGAAATCATGAAAGTTGTAATTGTACATTACCATAAATGTAGGGGGATGTAATGAAGAAGAAAAAATTGAAAATAGTAATTTTATTGTTAATAATTGTTATATTATTATTACTAATAATACTTAATTTAGTAAAAAAAGATTCTGAAATAAATAAGAAAACAAATGAGCAAGTAATTGTAGTAAGAGGACTAGAAAATAAGTATCCTACAAATACATTTTATTTATCTCAAAAATATCAAGGAGATATGGAGATGAATAAAATATCAACAATTGTTTCTAGATTTATGACTTCTTCAATTCCTACTTTAAGAGCTTCTATTGAAAATGATATGACGGATAATGAACTATTAGAATATTATAATAAGAATACACAAATAATTAAGAAACTTTATGGATCTATTACATCAGATGAGTTTATTAAAATTGCAAAATTAATACAAAAACTAAAAAAGAAAGAATTAATTTATGAAAACTCAGAATATTTTGTAGATACAATAGAAGAAGATGATAATTTATTTAAAGTTACATTAAGAATACAATATGAAGGAGAAGAGTATATTGATGTAATTGTAAAGATAAATGAAGTTTATAATAAGATAACTTTTTTAGCAGAATAGATAAAAGTAATATTTTTAATTAAATGAACCCAAGTTGTTGGATAAATAGTCTAATAATAAGGGTTCATTTTTTTGAGTAATAAATTTTTTACATTTGCTTGACTTTCATAAGTATTTTTGATATTATATCTATGTTGTATGCGGGAATAGCTCAGTTGATAGAGCGTCGCCTTGCCAAGGCGAAGGTCGCGGGTTTGAGCCCCGTTTCCCGCTCCATTTTTAAAATATGGCGCCATAGCCAAGTTGGTAAGGCACGAGTCTGCAAAACTCTGATCATCGGTTCGAGTCCGATTGGCGCCTCCAATAATCTGTACTTTTAAGCAATTATTATATAATAGTATATATTATTACATAAAGGTACAAAATGTAGAAATACTCTCTTTGTAAGGGAGTATTTTTCGTTTTATAGGATAGATACCTATCATAGATTATCACAGTTTAATATAAAATTTGCTGTACATTGGTGTAAACAAATTTTATAGTATACATAGTAATAAGTGATTGTGCATTTATATTATTAGTTAATAGTTTATTGCTCTTTATTTAGAGTTTTTGATAACATATTTCATAAATTGAATTTATTACTTTAGTTAGTTATAAAAATATACAAAAATTTGTTTTGTTTGCTTGTATTATTATAAAATATGTAGTATAGTAGTTAAAGATAGAAATGAGATAAGTAGTTGTGTTGCCACTTTGACTTAGATAGCTTGCTATCAGAAAGTGAGGTGGTGTTTATGAGTTTTATACTATTCTTAATATTAGCCTTAATGGCATCAGTTACTCTAAACGTAGCCTTATTGACAGTTTGTTACATACAATATGTTAATAAAATTATAGATAAGGAATAAAAATAACAGCACATTCTACTTTTTGACCTAAGGGAATGTGCCGTTATTACTTTTTACAAGTGGTAACCATATTTGACTATGGTTTCTCATTTTCTATCTATATTATACATAGATTTTTAGTAAAAGTCAATGTTTTTTTGATAAGGGAAGGGAAATTTAATGTTAGAGATAGTAAGTAAATACAAAAAAGGAAAACAAATACAAATAGGAGAAAATAGAGCTATAATAGTATCTGACTTAATTAAGTTCAAAGAATTTTTGGCAATATATGCAGATATTATTTTAAATATTGATTTTAAGCAACCATGTGGAACTTGTAAAATACATGATGATGTAGCTTTAATAATAAGAGATACAGAAAAATTATCACAAATTGGATTAACTACAGAGGAAAGAAAAGCTATATATTGCCATGAATTAGGGCATTGCTTTAGTGCTAATCAACAGAAAAGTAAAAATAGTGAACGAAATATTGACGATGAGGTTGATAGTGATACATTTGCAGTTGAGAAATGTGATATTTCTCCATATGTTTTAGAAAGGGCATTAGCTAAAAGTTATGAATATGAAATACAAAATATAGGAAAAAGAGTAGGATTAACTCAAGAAGCTTTAAATAGATATGTAGAAGAAATGAGAACTAGAAAAAGAAATGTTCAAAGATTAATACAAAGATATAAAGAAAAAGAATCTTCAAGAGAATAATTAGAGTTAATTTTTTTATAAAGTTAATATTAACTTTTGTAAAACAGTTTTTATAAAATATGTTGTACTTTGATGTAAACAAAATTGTATAGTTACAAATTAAAAACTGCTAAATAATAAGTTTTAATATATAACTTTATTATTTAGCAGTTTATTGTTCTTTATTTAGAGTTTTTTTTTATATTACTTTAGAAGAAAAGTAAAAGGATCTTTTCTTCTAAAAATATTCTTGTTTTTAAGTTTATTCAAAATTATAATTTTCTAAATTTTTTATACTAGGAGAATATATACTTTTTCCAGTATATTCGAATCTACTTCCATGACATGGGCAATCCCAAGTTTTATTTAAATCATTCCAAGTAAGTTCACAACCTAAATGAGTACAAAATGGTTTTACGGCATAAACATTTCCATCTGGATCTTTGTAAATTCCTACTTTTACATCTCCAAACATAACTATTTTTCCTTCATTATTTTTTACATTATCAATGACATCTGTATAATTTTTAAATTTATCAATTACTAGTGATTTAATGGATTGTTTAATCATATTATTTAATTCTTGATGATTTTTTATTGCTTCTAATCTTGTAGCTTTAAATATATTTTCATATTTATTTGTTTTATTATTTATTTTATCAGTAATAATATTTGCGGATATATTTGAAGTTGTCATTCCCCATTTTTCAAATCCAGTAGCTACAAATAAATTATTGCTAAAATTTGAGAAATCTCCTATATATGGTATTTTATCTAAAGTAATACAGTCTTCTGTATTCCATTCATATAATAGTTCAAATTCTCCAAAGATTTCTTTTGCTTTTTTCTTAAGTTCTTCATATTTATATCTTAAGTCAATATCTTCTCCAGTTTTATTGTTATAACCTGCAATTAATACAATATCTTCATTATTATATTTAGCAGTTTTAATAGATACAGTTGGTTTTTCAGAGTTTATATACATTCCATCAAATTTAATAGTATTTTTTGGTTTAATTGCAATAACATATGAAATTTCTTGATACATTTTTAAGAAATAATATCCTGGAAAATTAATTATAGGGTATCTTGTAGTTAATATTAAATATTTTGAATTTATTGAGTATTTTTTATTTGTTATTACTTTAAATATTTCATTATTTTTTTCATAATCTTCAAATTTAGTATTTTCAAAGATCATTCCGTTATTTTCTATAATTTTTGAAATTAGTCCATTACTATATTTTATAGGGTTAAACTGTGCTTGATTTTTAAATTCTATTGCACTTTCTATATTTATAGGTAAATCTATTTTATTAACAAGTTCACAATCTACAAGACCTAATTTTTTTACTGTGTGAGCTTCTTCTTTTATTTTCTGGACTTCATTAATTTTTTCTGTGAAAACATATGCATTTTTTCTTTCAAAATCACATTCAATATTTTCAGTTTCAATTATATTTTTTATATTATTTATGGCTTTTTCGTTTGCTTCTAAATATTTATAAGCAAATTCTTTTCCTTGACAATCAAATAAATATTTATAAAATATTCCATGTTGACTTGTAATTTTAGCAGTAGTATGACCAGAAGTTTTGGACATTAAAGTATCTTTTTCTATTAAAGCTACTTTATATCCTTGTTTACTTAAATAATAAGTAGTAGTAATTCCAGTTATACCTCCTCCAACAATACAAATATCAACATCAATATTTTTATCTAATTTATTAAAATTATTTAGTTTAAATGAATTTAACCAAAATGAATTATTTTTTTGCATTTTTACACCTCTTAAGTATATTATGCTTAAAGATTTTAAAATTATTTAATTTTTTTGAACTCCTAAAATATGTATAAATCTTATTTTTTTATATGGATATGAGTTGATATTTCTACCATATGAATCAAAAGTATGTGAGGCAACAAGTATTTTATTTTTTTCTTTTTCTACAATAATTAATGAATGTGTAAATATTTTATTATCAAAAGATAATTGTATTATATCTCCAATCTGAACATTATTTTCATTTGAATTATTTGCAATTGGTCCTAATCCTTTATTATTTATTAAAAAATTATATAAAAATTGAACTCCTGTCCAAGAAGGAGATTTGTCATTAGCATTTTTATAGTACCAACCATATGTGTTAGTATAATTCATAATTTTGCTTCCAGTGTATAAACATTGTGATATAAAATTTGTACAGTCACCACCAATTGAGTCAAAATTATAGTAATTGGGATTTCTTTTAAATGCCCATTCTTTAGCATATTCTACTGCTTTTTGTCTATTATATTTTTCAACATACATATAAATTCCTCCTTGTAAATTATATGTATAAATATATTATTAGATACAAATATAAAATTTTTTATGAAATTAGGTACTAAATTTATTATCAGAGAATATATTAAAATATAATTGTTTTAAATCACAATATTAAAATGGCGCCATAGCCAAGTTGGTAAGGCACGAGTCTGCAAAACTCTGATCATCGGTTCGAGTCCGATTGGCGCCTCCAATATTCATACTTTTAAGCATATCACATAAAGGTATAAAATACAGAAATACTCTCTTTATAAGGGAGTATTTTCGTTTTAGAAGATAGATTATCACAGTTTAGTATAAAATTTGTTACTTTGCTTAAGTTAATAAAATACAAAAATTTGTTTTATTTGCTTGTATTATTTTAAATAATGGAGTATAGTAGTTAAAGATAGAAATGAGATAAGTAGTTTTGTGTTGTTGTTACTTTATATCTATATTATACACAGATTTTTAGGAAAAGTTAAATGATTTTCTTTGTCTAAAATTAATAATTTATATGGAGGAATATATTATGAATTTAAAAAATAAAATAGCAATTGTAACAGGTGGAAGTAATGGAATTGGTGTAGCTATCGCTAATAAATTAAAGGTATTAGGAGCTAAAGTAATTATATTTGATACAAAAGAACCAAAATCTACATTTGAATATTATAAAGTAAATATAACTAAAGACGATGAAATAAAAAAAGCTGTTAATTTAATAGACAGGGTAGATATATTAGTTAATAATGCAGGAATATATTTTGAAAAATATATCGAACAAACAACTGATGAAGATATAGATAATATGGTTGATATAAATATAAAGGGAACATTTAAAGTTACAAGGAATTTAATTGATAAGTTAAAGGAAAGTCAAGGCTGTATTGTGAATATTGCTTCTTGCTTAGGATTAGTTCCAGAATTAACATCACCGTTATATTGTACAACTAAAGCTGGAATTGTAATGTTTACTAAATGTTTAGCACAAGAATATGCAAGTTTAGGAGTTAGAGTTAATTGTGTTTTACCAGGTCCAATTTTAACAGAATTATTAGAAACAAGTTTTAAAAGTGAAGAACAAAAAATAAAATGTGAAAATAGAATTCCAATAAAACGAATTGGAACACCAAATGAGGTTGCAAATGTAGTTGCTTTTTTATGCAGTGAGGATGCCTCATATGTAACAGGAGGAATTTATACAGTAGATGGTGGAGTTTCTACATCTAGTATTTATTCTAAATAGATTTATATTTAATTTATTACATAATAAAATAATATGTTAAAGGTTATATAGCCTCAAATTGTAAAATATGTTGTGCATCAAAGAGTACGAAGTCTTGAATACAGATATTCCATTAACTATGTAGATTCTTCTGATTTGGTTGACGCCTTTTAAAATACAAAAATCAACTAGATTATGTTTTTTAGGTAAAAAACTGATAATTGTTAATGAAATGAGACTATCATAAATCAAAAAAGTGTGGTATTATAATGAAGAATATAAATTTGTGAAATAAAACGGAGAACTAAATTATGAAGAGAGATTCAATAAGCGAAAATGTAAAGAGAAAATTATATGCGGAATCTATGGGAAGATGTATGAATCCCAATTGTAAAAAAGAATTGTTTAAAGGTAATGGAGACATAATTGAAAAAGCTCATATTATTCCTTACGAAAAAACTGCTGATAATTCATTTGATAACTTGGTTATTTTATGCCCAAATTGTCATACTGATTTTGATAAGAATTCAGCATTTTCTGCTGAAGAAGTATTAAACTGGAAAAAAATTAGACAAGAAGAATTAGATGTTTTTTTTAATAAGAAATTTGACAATTTTGATGATTTAAAAAAAGAAGTTATGCCATTACTTATCGAGAATAAGACTATTTACGAAAAATACTATTTAGAAAATAAAAAGGATTTGTGGGAAGTGTTCGAAAATAAGATACTAGTAAATAATAAAAAACTAAGACAGTTATTTGAACAAAATCTAGATCTATTTCAAAGGCATAGAGAAAAATCATATTCAAATTTGGAGTGTATACAGACTTTTATATCACATACAAAAGAATTTGAAGAAACAAGGTTAAATGAACAAAAAATAAGAAATATTCTTTTTCCAAAAGAAATTAATTCAATATTTGGAATAAGTCCTATTAGTGATTATTTACTGCAGTCAACAGAATCATTAGAAGAGCTAATAACAAAATTAAGTATACAAACAAAATATAAAAATGTATATTTAGGGATTGATAAACCTTATATTCAATTAAAGGAGAATGATAAAATTACTGAAGTGTATTTAGATGATACTCCAAGATTAAGACAACTATATTTTGACTATAACTGTTTTAAATCGATGAAGGTACGTTTACAGAGTTTAAATTTTGTACTAAAGTACTTAAATAATAATAAAATACCATATAAATTTTTGCATTATAATAATTTAAAGGAAATATCTATAAATGAACAAAAAATAATTTTTGTTTATGAATATTGTTTAAGTAAAGTAGATTTAATACAGTTAGCTCCAAAAGAAAATAGTATTATAGTAAATTTACATAATTGGAATGGAGGTGCTTGTATATCAAACGAAGCTTTTGATATTGCTGAGGCAATGAATGTAACTTTATTTGATATGGACGATTTTTATGAATATATTAGAGAATTTAAAAAATAATATTTTGAATAATCTTAAACAAAAAATATCATTATTTGAGGGTTTTGAAAATGTATATTTATTTGGTTCAGTATTGTGTGAGAGTAAAATTCCAAATGATATTGATATTTTACTTATTTATTCTCAATATTCAAATGACTTAATAAATAATTTAAACTATATAGATTCTATTTTATCAGAAATGTTTGAATTTTCTATTGATTTTACAGTATTAAGTATGAAAGAGCAAGAAAATTCAAATTTTTTGAAAAGACTTAATTTTAAATATGTAAAATTGAAATAAAAAGTATTGGAGCAAAAGAGTTTCAAAATATGAAACATAAATGTGCTTATAAAAAATTAATGTTTTAATCAAATAGTATAAATCAAAGGAAATAATAAATATGAAAAAAGGAATATTAATATCTGCATTTGCAACTTGTGGAAAAAGTTATTTAGGTAAAAAATATAGTAATGTTATAGATTTGGAATCAAGTAATTATAGATATATTAATGATAAGTCGGGAGAAGTTTCGGCTGAAAAAAGAAAAGGAACAGTTCGCAAATTAAATAAAGAATGGCCTTTTAATTATTATAAAGCTATTCAAGAAGCTTTATATAAATATGATGTTATATTAGTACAATTAAAACCAGAACATTTGGATTATTTTGATAAAAATAATATCGAATACAGTATTATATATCCAAGTATAAATAATTGGGACGAAGTAGAAAGAAGATGTATAAAAAGAGAAAATAATGATAATTTTATTGTTAAATTAAAACAAGTATTTATATCATATTATAAGAATGTAATTAATAGAAAATATAAAAAATTATATATTTTAAATGATAAAATGAAAAGAGCAGAGGCCGTAGCACTTACAAATTTTGTAGTGAAACGGTTAAAATTTCTTAATCCTGAGCCACGATTCTTTGGAAAAAGAAAGTGGGAAGAAAAGCTCATGAAATTTGAATCGGATTTCATTGATGTTCTTGTAAATGGAAGAAACAATTTTTATGGAGCAATATGGCAATTTTTCGAGAGCAACGACAAGATTTTTCTGGGTGAGTATGGTATGAGAGAATTGGCAGAGCATACTAAAAAGAAAAATAACAAATGGTTATATAAACATCCAAATGAGGAACAAGAATATCTTGTTTATTGTGAGTAATAGCAAATATGGCGTAAATAGGCGAGAGCTTATTTGCGCCATTTGCTATATATATCTTTAAATAAAAAATAAAATGTGATATTATATATAAAATTTAATTTTTTAATATTTTTGTATAAAAAAATAATTTATTAAAATAATAATAATGATAATATATAAGGAGAGTTTTGAGTAAATTATGGGTGAAAAAATAATTGATATTAAAGAAGGAATAAGAGCACATTTGATAGAAACAGATTTTTTTAAAACAAATTTAATTTGTGTTATGCTAACTGTACCTATAAAAAAAGAAACGGTTACATTAAATGCATTAATTCCTTTTTTATTAAAAAGAGGTACAAATAGTTTAAAGGATCAAAGTGAAATTAATAAAAAATTAGAAGAAATGTATGGAGCAAGTTACGACCTACGGAATAGATAAGATAGGAGATAATCAGGCTTTAAAATTTTATATTGAAACAATAAGTGATGAATATACATTAGAAAAAGAAAATTTATTAGAAAATGCAATTGATTTAATATTAGATATTGTATTTAATCCATTAATGCCTGATGAAATGTTTAAAGAAGAGTTTATAAAAGTTGAAAAAAATAATTTAAAAAAAATAATTGAAGCAAAAATTGATGATAAAGGTTTTTATGCATTTAATAGATGTATTGAAAATATGTATGGAGATGAGGGTTTTGGATTATATAAATATGGGTATTTAGAAGATTTAGAAAAAATAAATAATAAAAAAATATCAAATTATTATAAAAAATTAATTAATGAAGCAAAAATTGATATATATATTTCGGGAAATTTTAATGAAGAAAATACTAAAAAAATAATATTAGAAAATAAAAATATAAATAAATTAAATTCAAGAAAAGAAAATATAATAGTAAATAATTCTTTAACAGAAAATAAAATTAAATTAAAAAAAATAAATGAAGTTAAAGAAGAGATGAATATTAATCAAGGAAAATTAGTAATTCGGACTTGATATATTATTAAAAAAAGAAAATATACAAAATGCAGGAATTATTTTTAATAGCATACTTGGTGATGGTGCAAATTCTATGTTGTTCCAAAATGTTAGGGAAAAATCAGGTTTAGCATATACAGCACGTTCTAGTTATAATAAAATGAAAAATAATATTTTTATTAGATGTGGAATTGAAATAGAAAATTATGAAAAAGCAGTAAAAATAATTAAAGAACAATTAGAAAATATAAAAAAAGGAAAATTTACAGAAGATGATTTAGAAAATGCTAAAATGTATATAATTTCCGGAATTAAATCAATAGAAGCAGAGCAAGATACAGAAATAGTATTTTATATTGGACAAGAAATTTCAAAAATAAAAAATACAGTAGAAAAATATATTAAAGATATTGAAGCCGTAAGTAAAGAAGATATTATAGAAATAGCAAATAATATTCAAATAAATACAATTTATTTTTTAACTGGACAAGAAAAAGAATTAAATCCTATAGATGAAGATGATTAAAAAGGAGAAAATAAAAATATGCAGATAATCGAGAATAGTAAAATTAAAGAAAAAATGTATATTGATAAATTAGAAAATGGTTTAACTATTATGATACTTCCTAAAAAGGGTTCTAGAAAAAAATATGTTATTTGGGGAGTTAATTTTGGTTCAATAGATAATAAATTCATAATTGGAGATGATGATCAAAAAATTGAAATTCCAGATGGAATAGCTCATTATTTAGAACATAAAATGTTTGAACAAAGAAATGGAAAAAATAGTTTAGATACACTTTCTAGTTTAGGTGTTGATGCTAATGCTTTTACTACAAATAATTTTACAGCATATTTATATGAATGTACTGATAATTTTTATAAAGCATTAGATGAATTTATGGATTATGTTCAAAATCCATATTATACAGCTGAAAATGTTGAAAAAGAACGTGGAATAATTGAGCAAGAAATAAGTATGTATGATGATGAGCCAGAATGGGCAATGTATATGAATACTATGAAACTTATGTATCATAAAAATCCAATACGTATTGATATAGCAGGCACAAAAGAATCAATAGCTAAAATAGATGAAAAAACATTATATACAATTTATAATAATTTTTATGTACCAGAAAATATGGCAATAGCTATTTCACGGAGATTTTAACCCAGAAGAGGTTATAAAAGAAATTAAAAAAAGAATTACAATGAAGTCTAAACATCAAAAGATTACTAGAATTTACGAAGAAGAACCAGAAGAGATTTTTGAGAAGAAAAAAGAAATAAAAATGGAAATAAGTCAGCCAATTTTTATGATAGGGTATAAGGTAAAAAATACTCAAAAAGATATGCTAAAAAAGGACTTAGCAATAGAGATTTTAAGTAATATTATTATTGGAAAAAGTTCAAAATTGTATAAAAGATTATATGAAGAGGGATTAATTTCATCAGAATTTGGATTTGACTTTGAGTATGCAAGAAATTATGCTCATGTTATAATACAAGGAAGTTCTAAAGAACCAGAAAAAGTAGTAGACGAAATTGCAAATGAAATGCAGTTCTTTTTAAACCAAGGTGTATCAGAAGAAGATTTTACTAGAATAAAAAAGAAAGTGTATGGAGAATATGTAAAAAGTTATAATGATGTTAGTACTATTGGAAATTTTGCTTTAGGAAATTATTTTAAAAATATTAATATGTTTGATTTTTTTGAAGAATTTGAAATTATTACGAAAGAGTATTTAAATGAAGTTTTAAGAGAAGTATTTGTAGAAGATAAAAAAGTAGTGTCAATAGTTAAAGGGATTTAAAAATGAATTTAGTAAAATTTCCTGGATTAGGGTTAGAATTTAATATATCTAAATATGCATTAAAATTTGGTAGTATATATATTTATAAATATGCTGTTTGTATTGTATTAGCTATAATAGTAGGAATATTTTTAAGTAAGAAATCTAAAGAAAAATTTGGAATAGACTATGATTTTGTTTTAGAAGTATTATTAGGAGCAATTATTTTTGGATTTTTAGGAGCACGAATTTATTATGTTATTTTTAACTTAAATAATTATATATTAAATCCAGTAAAGATATTTAATATTAGGGATGGAGGCTTAGCAATATATGGAGGAATAATTGCAATAGTAATATTTTTATACTTTAAATGTAAAAAAAATAAAATTGATTTTTTAGATTTATGTGATTATTTGGTACCATATTTAGCAATAGGTCAATCTATTGGAAGATGGGGAAACTTTTTTAATATAGAAGCATATGGAAGTTCTACCAATTCAGTTTTTAGAATGGGAATAGAAACAAATAGCGGTTATATTGAGGTACATCCAGTATTTTTATATGAATCAATTTCGACATTTGTTATTTTTATAATTTTAAAAATAATGCAAAAAAATAGAAAATTTAAAGGTCAAATTTTGTATGCATATTTATGCTTATACAGTTTTATAAGAATGTTTTTGGAAGGCTTAAGAATAGATAGTTTAATGTTAGGAGTACTAAGAATATCTCAAGTTTTGTCATTAGTAATTTTTGTAGTTTTTGTTTGTTTTTACTCAAAAAATAGAATTAAAATTCTTAAAAAATAATAATTTGTCGAATTTTGAAATACGAAAGATTATACAATGCTCGACATTTTATTGACATTATAAATACATTATGGTAATTTAAACATATACAAAAGAAAAATTTGTAAAAAGGAGACGTGAAAAGGTATGTTAAATGATGAAATATGTAGATTAAGAGATAAGTTAAATGAAAGTATAACAGATGGGAAAGATTATTCTATAATTTATTCCATCAGTGTTGAACTTGATGAGCTTATTGCAAAATTTTATAGAGAAAAAATTTAAAAATTTATTTTTGAAATAAATTGTATACATTTTAATAAATTTAATATATAATTTATTAAATGGAGGGCAATTTATGTCAAAATTATTAAGTGAAGAAATTAAATATAATGGACCTAGATTTAATGTTGTTCAAAAAATATATAAAAGAGATGATGGAAAAGAAATATTAAGAGATATTGTAAATCCTGGAGAAGCATCTATAATATTACCTATTACAGAAAATAATGAAGTGATATTTATTACTCAAATGAGAGAAGCAATAGGAAAGATTTCATTAGAATTACCAGCAGGAATAATAGATGAAGGAGAAAAACCAATAGAAGCTGCACGGAAGAGAATTAGAAGAAGAAACAGGTCTTATAGCAGATAATATTGAACATATGATAACTATGTATCCTTCAACAGGTTATACAAGTGAAAAAGTTCATATATTTTTAGCTAGGAATTTTAGAAAAGGAAATATGCATTTAGATAGTACAGAGGAAATTTTAGAAATAAAAAAAATTCCTATTAAACAATGTTTTGAAAGTGCTAAAGCTGGAGAATTAGAAAATGCTAGCGAGATAGTAGCAATTTTGTTATATTGTACTAAATATATGAATTAATGGAGGAGTTAGAATATGGAGAATATATTATCTAATTTATCTAAAGAACAAATAGCTCATATTGTTAAAGTGTTTGATATACAGATTGCGATAGTAATAGTATTAGTAGTATTTTTTACTAAAAACATTGTTTCTAAAATAATTCTAAATATATTTTATAAAATTTTTAAAATAGAAAAAAAACCACAAGAGAGTGAATCATATGGAACAATAAAGTTTATATATGTATTTATTGGAATATACTTGGCTTCAAAAATTTTGCCTCTTGAAAAAGAATGGTTAGCAATAAGAGAAGCATTATTACATGCTGCAATAGTAATTTTTATTGCTAAAATAATTAATACAACGATTTTAGTTAAAGATTCAAAACTTTTTAAAAAAGTAAAAACAAGCTCAAAAAATGATACAGTAAATGAGTTTATATGTAAGATAGCAAGAGGAGTTGTATGGTTTATAACTGCTTATATAATATTCTTGCAATTAGGGTATGATTTAAGTGGTTTAATGACTGGACTTGGAATTGGAACAGTTATAATTTCTTTGGCAGCACAAGATACAGTGAAAAGTTTATTAAGTGGGGTAACAATACTTACAGATAAACCATTTGTTATTGGAGATTGGATTAGTATAGGAGCTTATGCTGGGACTGTAATTGATATAACATTTAGAAGTACTCGTATAAGATGCTCTGATAATTCTATTGTTACAATTCCTAATTCTACAATTACTAATGATTATATAATAAATTGGAATAAATTAAAGACTAGAAGATTTGAATGTATACTTAATATAGATAGAAATACTTCTACAGATAAAATAAAAAAGGTAATAAAAGAGTTAAAAGTTGTTATTTGTTCAAAAGATTTTGTAAAATCCGATACAGTATATGTTGGATTTAACAAGATTTCTACATATAGTTCAGATATAAAAATATTTTTATATGTTAATGAGACTGACTATGTTAAGTTTTTAAAATTAGAAGAAGAATTAAATTGTGAGTTTTTAAATGTATTAGAAAAAGAGAATATAGATCTTGTGTATCCTACTGAAACAATACATATAAAAAATCAAGATTAGAAAGGGAATAAATGAAAGCTTTAATAACAGGTGCTTCTTCAGGTATAGGTCGAGATATAGCTAGATATTTATCAAGTTTAGGTTATGACTTAGTAATAGTAGCAAGAAGGGAAAATTTGTTGAAAGAATTAAAGGAAGACCTTAAAACAAATGTAGAAATTGAGTGTATGGATGTAAGCCAAACTGAGAATTGTTACAAACTTGCAGAAAAACATCCAGATATAGATATACTTGTAAATAATGCCGGATTTGGAAAGTTTGGAGAATTTATAGAAACTGATATTCAGCAAGAAATAAGTATGGTAAATACAAATGTTGTTGGAGTTCAACTTTTAACTAAATTATATTTACAAAAAATGCAAGAAAAAAACAAAGGATATATTTTAAATGTAGCTTCTATTGCTGGTTTATTACCAGGAGGACCATTAATGGCAACATATTATGCAACTAAAAGTTATATAGTTTCTATGACTAGAAGTATAGCAGAAGAACTTAGGATTAGAAATTCGGATGTAAAAATATGTGCTTTATGTCCAGGTCCTGTAAATACTGATTTTGACAATGTTGCAAATGTAAAATTTTCGTTAAAAGGATTATCTAGTGAATATGTTGCAAAATATGCAATAGATAAGATGTTTAAAAATAAAAAAATAATAATTCCAGGAAAAACAATTAAATTGTTAGCAGTTATTTCAAAATTATCACCAGCAAATATAGTTTTATATATGACGTATAAAAGACAGAAAGCAAAAGGTAAATAAAATGTCTCATAACCCGAAGGTCGTAAGTTCGAGTCTTACCCCCGCAACCACTAATTTTATTAGAGTCGCAAGAGATTGTGGACTCTTATTTTTTTGACATTGTCGTAATTTTGTCCTAAATGGGGACAGCTTGGGGACACAGACTGTCAAAACCCTTTAAAATAGACTAGAATACAACTTGTGGTTTTAAAAAAGCAATTTTTGTAATTATATTGAAAAAGAGTAATTAGTTTTTATCTACTAATAAATTTTGCAAGATTATACCAGCACTTCTATTATGAGAAGCTAGAGGATGGACATAAAAATTGAATGTTGTACTTATCTGAGCATGTCCTAATCTTGCTGCTACAACTGCTACATCTACATTTTGTGAAATAAGAAGAGTAGCATTTGTATGTCTGATACCATGAAAATTAATTACAGGTAGTCCAATTTTTTTAATAAATTTACCAAACCATTTACTTATTGTATCTGGGTGCATAGGTTTTCCATTATCTTGGACAAATAACCTATCGGAATCGTGCCAGAATTCACCACAAAGCTCTTTTTGATTATCATACCATAATTTATATTCTTCTAGCATTTCAACTACTGAATCAGGTATAGAAACATTTCTATATGAACTTGATGTTTTTGGTTCCTTTGTATAGATACCTTTTTCAGGAAGATATTGACTTGCTTTATTTATAGCAATTTCTTTATTCTTGAAATCAATATCATTCCATTCAAGTCCCATTAATTCTCCAAGTCTTGCTCCTGTAAAAACATCTAAAATGATTGCAACTTTATATTTAAATTCATTTTCCTGAAGTGTATTTAAGTTATTTAAAAGAACTTTACATTGTTCATCATCATAGAATTTACGTTTTGATCTAGAAGCTCTTGGTGGTTGAACTCTATCAGCAGGGTTAAATTGTATTAGTTGCCAATATACAGCTTTGTGTAGCATAGAACTTATTAATCTATGATGTTCTAGAATAGTTTTTTTAGATAATGGTTTTAAAGTTCTTTCTCCATTATTTTTAGCAAGTCTTCTTATTTGTGTATCTTGTTCTAGCATATCATATAATTTCATAAGATCTGTTGGTTTGATTTTTTCTAAAGTAAAAGAACCTAAATATGGTAAAATTCGAGTTTCTAACATTCTTACATATCTTTTGTAAGTGGATGGTGCTAATTCTTTTTCACCATAATTTACTTGCCATACATGAAAAAATTCTTCAAATGTTATAGGCTTTCCTTCTGGAATAAGTCCATGATTTGCTTCAGTTACAAATTCGGCTAATGCTATTTCTGCATCTTTGCGAGAACCATGAATTGTTTTTGTTCTTTTAGCTCGAGAACCATCTAAATTTTTACCAGTTGATACTATTAACCTGTAAGTATTTTCACCTCTTTTTTCAATACTCCCAGCCATTGCCTTTTTCACCTCCTTTCGGCATACCTATGGGTGGGAGAGGATATGTATATATTTATTTAAATATCTTTTTCATCATATTTATCAAATTTATCAATACTTTTTTGCATCCATTCGTTTAATTCGCTTTCAGTTGTTTTTCCTTGTTTGTATTTTTTTAAGTTTTGTTGAGAAGATTGTTTCCATTGTGCAAAATATTTTGCTTTTTCACTATAAGGATTTATTTTTCCTCTTTGAATTTGCATTAGTATTCTTTGATATGTTTTCTTGTATAATTTATAAGCCTCGACTTCTCCAATATTTTTCTTAAATGTTTCAGCAGCTCCTATAATCCTACAAGATTTTTCATTATTATAGTAAACAATATCACAATATATTTCGGATTCCTTTGAAGTAGGAATAAAGTATTTACCACAATTTTGACATTTTTTAATAGTAACATATGTATTCATTGCAATTTCATTTAAAGAAACAAATATCATATTAGATAAGTATGATGAGTAATAGATGTGACTTGTTTTATAGCTTAGTTTTCCATCTTTGATACTCTTTCTAATTTTATTCGGATTTGCTAGGTTTGGACTTAATCCATCTGTTCCATTAATAAATAAGGTATTAAAATATATATTTGTTTGCCTAGTATAATTGTATAAATCATTTCTTAAAGCATATGATAGAAACTTAATATGAGATAGTTCGTCCTTATAAGAATCGGAATTATCTAAATTATATACAAAGTTAATACACTCTTTAATTTTCTCTTGTAATTCTATAATCCTTTCTTTTGATTGCTCAAAAATTTCAGTATAATATTTAAAAAATTCACTAGGAATTTCACATGCTTTTGCTTTGGATATGTCATTTACATATTCTTTTAATAATTCAATTCCATAAAAACCAAAGAAAGTATTATAAGATGTTAGAGAATTTGAAAAGTCAGCATTCAAGAATCTAATTAGGAACATACCATATTTTTCTTCTAATGGATGAAAATAGTCTCTTTTAACTAAAGTACACTTGGTGTTAGGAAATTTATATGAAGTATGTTCTAATAATATTTCTTTATATGTATTATTTATCTTTTTATTAAATGTTAAATTACAATTCATTAAAGGTGTTACATAGAACTCCTTTTTTTCTTTTTTATTAAACCATATGGCAAAACCATTATCAGTTGGCATTTCGGGGTTTTTAAACATTAATTGACAACTCCTTAGTATATTTTGTGAGAAATTTAAAATATATTTTATGAATTTTCTTGACTTTTTATAAAAAGCTATATATAATGTGTTTGTAAAAAATAAAAAATATCTAATGTGGATTTCTCACAACACTATTTTACAATAAATAAAATCAAAAATCAATAGATATCACAATTTTTTACAAAAGTTTTCAACTTATTATATATAAATAAGAATTTAAGGAGAAGGGAGGTAGTCTATAAGTGGTACAGGAAGTAAAAAGAACAACATTAACAATGAAAGAAGCAGCTGACTATTTAGGAATATCCTATTGGCTCATTAATCAATTAGCAAAAAGAAAACAAATTCCTTGTTCTAAAGTCGGTGGAAAGTATCTATTTAGAGTGAAAGTATTAGATGAATACTTAACACAAAAAGAAGAAGCATCGGTACAATAGGAAGGAGGTAGGAAGATGGTACAAGTCCAGTGGTTAAAAGTTTATACAGACATTTTTGATAATGAAAAAATGAAGAAATTACTCAGAAATAGAAATGGGGACACTTATTTTAGAGTGTGGATTCAACTTTTAACATTAGCAGCAAAAAGTAATCAACATGGAGCTATCTTACTTGGAGAAAATATTCCAATGTCAAAAGAAGATATAGCTAAGGTTATGCACAAAACTTTGAATAAATTGGAAAAGATTATACAAGATTTATACGAACTTGATATGATTATCATCGAAAAAGAAACAATTTGTATAAAAAATTGGGATATGTACCAAAGTGCTGATGAGTTAGAAAAGCTCCGAGAATCAAACAGAAGAAGACAACAGAAATATAGAGAAAAACAGAAAGATAGTAACGTTATAGTAACATCAAGTAACACTGAAGATAAGAATAGAGAAGAAAAAAATAAGAATAGACAAGATATAAGTAATTTAGAAAATGAAAGTGGTTTTAAAGAGTAAAGTAATTAATTTGAAAAAAAGAATTAGAGCGAAAGGAGGAAATATGATTCAAACAACAACTTTAAATAAAGTAAATTGTAAATTTTGTGGTAAAGAGCTAGAACAAAAAGAATTGTTATTTCAATTAAATAGTAGGCAATTCTCAATAGAAGGACAAACTGAAAGATGCGATTGTGAAGAAGCTAAAATATACTGGGAAAAGATTGAATATGAAAAAAAGCAAAAAGAAATGATAGCAGAAATACAAAGAAAAAACGATATAATTAATAAATTATATAATAATAGTAAAATGAATATTAGATTAAAATCATATAGTTTTAATAATTATAAAGTGACATCTGAAAATAAAAAAGCTCTTAATAAAGCAAAAGAATATGCAGAAAATTATATTA
>CANRSD010000012.1 GCA_947642355.1 uncultured Clostridia bacterium | reverse complement strand
TGAAATTATTGACTTTTTGGTTTTTTATTAGTAAATTTATAATATAAAAAATTTCATTAAGTAACATACTTAACGAAATTTTTTAGATTTTTATATCAAATTTTAATAATTTTCCATACCATTTAAGCTCTTTTATTTCTATATTTCATTGTCATTAATAACCTCTATTTTTTTTAATTCTAGTTCATCTAATGTTGTATTTAAATTTTTGTACTTTACTTTTATTTTGCTTCCCTTTATTATATTTCCAATAATTTCTGTATCATCTTTTATATTAAATTTCAATGCAAATGGCAAATTATATTCTTTATAAGTAACATCATATTTTATATATATTTCTCCAGTAGTATTATAATAATCTCCAACAGTTGCTACTACTGACTTTTCATTATTTATAGTTTCTTTTTTTATTTCATCAAAATTTTCTGATTTTAAAACAATAATTGAATTATCTCTTGTGTCAAAATCATTATTTCCCATAGTATACTTATACTTTATTAAATCTCCTGTACAAATTATTATGTCTCCCTCTTTAATATAACTTGTATCATATTTTTCGGATGTGCAATAATCTATACATTCTTGCTTTTTATTATTGATATTAGCTCTAGTATATTCTTTCATTTCAAGTCCATATTCTCCAAAATGTTGCCCATTAAATATATAAATATATCCATTATGATTTAATTCCACTATACCTTGAATAGTTATATTTTCGATAGTTTTTTCAATTTCTTTTGATTTAGATGTATCATATATCAAATTTCCATCTTCATCATATACGACTGAATGTGCAAATTCAGTTTCATCTGTTCTAGTATCATCTATTTCTTTCTCCTTATTAAATAGCATTATTCCAATTAGTATTACTAATATCACAAATATTAAAGTAATAATATTTTTCTTCATACATATACCTCCAAAAAATAATTTTAATATTCTCATATTTCAATTATATCATATCCTATTTATTATAATTTGTATTGCTAATTAATAATATTTGTGTTTTATAAAAATCTCCAAAAATAGTCCATTATATCTAACATTTTACTTAATTCTAGTCCCATGTCTGTCATTCCATATTCAACTTTTGGTGGGTTAGTATAATATATCCAAGCCAGAAAAGGTATACCTTTTATTCATTCTAACTTCTTTATCCACCTGGTAGTTCATATATCTCTATTGAAGTAGACTTTACTTTACTATTTTCATCAAACTTTACATATAATTTATAGTATGTATGCCCACCAAAACCCACATAGCTAGTTTTTTCTCCAGCATCATATCTATAAACACTATCATGAACCTCTGTACTTTCAGGTTTTCCTAATTGTGTAATAACTTCTTCTTTTGATAGTCCCATAAGTTTTTCACTATCATTAATTTTTTTAATTTTTATATAAGTATCATCTGGTCTTGCACTTACATAATTATACCATATAGGTTCGAATAGCGTAGATATATACATAGTAACAACTATAGCAGATATACAAATTGCTCTTCTATCTTGTACTGCTACTTTTCTTCTTATTACGAATATTACTATAATAGATATTATTATACCGATTACATATGGAAAAAAACTTACTGTCAAAAAGAAAAGTAAAAGTAAAGCAAATCCAATAATACCTAGAATTTGCATTCTTATTTTTATAATTGCTATTATTAATGGAAGAACAATTTTTATCTTATTCTTTTCTCTTATACCTTTATAAAATACATATATGCAAAAAATAATTAATAGAATTTTTGCTATATCCTTTAAAACCATAATTCAATATCTCCACATAAATTACTATTTTCTTTTATCATAATATCATTTGTATTAGTGCTACTATTATTTTATTTCAAATTCATTTGAATATATATCAATATAACCATCATCATAAACTGGTTTAACTATTCTGTATATTCCATTAGATAATTTTCCATAATACTTTTCTATATCTAACTTTTGAGTAAATTCCTTATCATCATTTAATTGATAAGCTATATCGATCCAAGATAAATCATCAGATACATAGTTTAAATTTTTCCACTCTCCATTAATTTTTTTTTGAACTCTATATTCAACACCCCAACCATACTGATGTTCATTATTATCTGTAATAGTTATTGAAACACTTTCTGGCTTTATCATAGTAGTTTCAACTTTTATTATCACATTGTTTGGATTTCGATTAGATTTTGTATCATTTTGCTCATGATTTACAGTATCAACAGGATTAGAACTAATATTTTCAACTGTAAAATTAAAATCAGCTCTGTTTGTAATATTTCTTTCAATTAGTTTATATGTAATAACTACTCCAATAACTATAATTAATACACTTAAAAATCCAATAATCACTTTCTTATTTTTATTCATTTTAATTACCTTTTACCATTCATTTTATAATATCATCTCAGACACAAATTACTATCTTATGTTTCGATTATATCATATACTACCTATTGTAATTTGTTGATATGAATGATTATAGCACAAAAGATAGATAATTTACAATGAATTATCTATCTTATTTGTTACTTGGATATATTATTTTTTTCTTATCGGATATCTTATAACTGTTTTTAATCGGCTTACATCGCATCTTCTAGGATCACTTAAATAAATCTCATGATGAAACCTATTATTATTTATATCTATTTCATAACCATTTTCTTCTACATACTTTTTCATTATTTCAATTGTTTTAGGTTCATTATCATAAGAACCAATATGCATACATTGTACACATAATCCTTCATCATAACTTAAAAATTCTACTTTTGAAAAATCTTCTTTTTTCTTATTAGTTGCTTCATTAATTGCCCAGTCAAAATCCTTTCTTTTAACAAAGTCTGGTAATCTAATCATAGATATAAATTCCATAGTATCTTTTCTATTATAATCTAATTCTTCTGTACCATTTTGCCACCAAAGTCCTTCAAGTGGTGGAACTACATATTCAAAGTAACCTTCTATTTTATAACTTCCCTTATAACTCATTTTTATAGTAAAAGCAATTGAATATAGTAAACTTATTGTTTGTTTATACTCGCTATTTTCCTCATTTGGATTTCCTTTTCCTTTTACTGCAATATAATTCATTTTAGGAATTCTTATAATGCTTGGTTTATTCTTAGGCATATAAAACTCCTTATACTCTTTTTTATAATCAAAAGCCATTTTCTATCCTTTCCTTTCTAACTATATATTGCAATATAAATATGAATCTCTTGTTCTTGCATATTAGCTCTGTTTAACATTTCTATATCTATTTATTTGCATAATTTTCTCCTAAATATTATATAAATCAGTCAATTATAAATTATTACTTCTCCATCTTTTAATGGTTTATATTTAATATTGTTTTCTTTACAATATTCTATAACATTATCTATTAGTGCAGATTCTGGATGTTCTGATTTATAATGTGGTAATGGCAAATAATCTAATAAATTAATTCCATTATATAATATTTCATCTCCATTATATGGATTACATGGCTCATCAACTAAGTCCAAACCATGTAAATTTGGTGCTAATACACAAATTCCTGCACTATACCCAGCATATAAATAATTTGGATTATTTAAAATCTCCTTTAAAAATTTATCAAAACCACTTAATTGCATTGCTTTTCTTAAAGCAAATACATTCCCACCTATAACAAAAAATGATGAATATTTACTAAAATCTTCCTTTAATTTATCATATTTTTCAAAATAGTCTTTTAATGAAAGAACAATAACTTCAAATCCTAATTCTTCCAGTTCTTTTATATTTTTATTTATACTAATAATTTTTCTTTCATTATCCTCATAAATATCTAATGAATTTGGTATTAATAATATTTTATTTCCATGTTCTTCAATCCAATTTTCCAACTCTTCAGTATGATTTCCTAATTTATAAGATGATAAATATAATTTCATTTTCAACTCTCCTTATCATACTTTATCTAATGGTATAGTTTTTGTTGCTATTTTATCTATAAAAGTTTCATCATGTTCTACAAAAATTAATGTAGGTTTATATTGTAATATTACATCTTCTATCTGTATTCTTGTTAATATATCTATATAATTTAATGGTTCATCCCATATATAAATATTTGCTTGCTCTGATATACTTTTTGCAATTAAAACTTTCTTCTTCTGTCCATCACTCATTTCCTGAATATTAGTATTAAAATTTTCTTTAGAAAATCCCATTTTAGATAACATTGCTTTAAAAATACTTTCATCTATATTATTATCCCCAACAAAAGTTTTTAAATTTCCTTTTAAATATTCTGTACTTTGTGATATATAAGATATTTTTAAATCATTTACTACTTTAAATTCTCCATTATATTGTATTTCTTTTCCTAAAATAAGTTTTAATATACTTGATTTTCCAATACCATTTTTACCAAGTATTGCAACTCTATCTCCATTATTTACTTCAAAAGAAATAGGTTTAAATATTACTTGTCCATTAAATTTTATCTGTAAATTATTCATTAAAACCAATGGATTTTTATTACTTTCTAAATGAATAATTTTTAAGTTTTCATTTCTATCTATATTTTTTAATAAATTAGTTTTTTCATCTATTGCTTTTTGGGTTCTTTGTTCCAGAACTTTTGAACTCTTCATCATTTTAGAAGCCTTATGCCCTACATATCCTTTGTCTATTGTAGTTTCTGGATTATATTTTTTACTCTTTGCTTTTTCAGCCTCATTTGACCATTTCGCAGAATTTTTAGAAGCAATTTCAAGCCTATTTATATCTTTTTGTAATTTATTGTTTTGCACAATTTCAAAATTATCTTTTTTATCCTTATTTTCTTGCCAAGATGAAAAATTTCCACGTTGTATTTCTATATTAGTATTATTTATAGATATAATATGATCTACCACTTTATCTAATAAATTTCTATCGTGAGATACTAAAATAAAACCTTTTTTCTTATTCAAATAATCAATTATATTATTCCTAGTTTCAATGTCTAAATGATTTGTTGGTTCATCAATGAGTAAAAAGTTATTTTCCTTTAAAAATAAACTTACTAAAAGTATTTTTACTTGTTCTCCACCACTTAATAAATTAAAACTTTTGTAAAGAATCTCAGTACTACTATTTAGTAAGTTCAATTCCTTAATAATCTGCCAATCCTCTATATTTGGAACTATTTCATAAATAACCTCTATTGACATTTTATTTTTATTTTTTATATCAAATGGAAAATAATCAACTTCTACATTTTTAGATATTATACCATTATATTCATATTTTCCTTGTAATAATTCTAAAAAGGTAGTTTTACCTTTTCCATTTCTACCTATTAATCCTAATTTCCAATTTGTATCAATATTAAATGATACATTTTCAAATATATTATTAATCATTCCTTCGTATTTAAAAGTTAAATTATTTATACTTATTAAAGACATTTTTTCCTCATTTCTTTTTATCTTCTAGATTGAAGCGAAAAATCTGCATCATCATAAAAAATTCCTTTTTTCATATTAATTAATATATTATTTTATCTTGCTTATCCATAAATTCCTCAAATTCTATTATAGTTTCATCTCTGTTCAAATCTTTTAGCTCTAAAATACTATTATCTTTCATTCCTTTAGCTATTTTATTAATATATTCATAAATAAAGTCATCTCTAAATCCTATTCTTTTTGCATCTTCTCTTGTATTTCCATAGTAAACAACTTTTATATTTGACCAAATAATAGCAGATAAGCACATCGGGCAAGGATAGCAAGATGTATATAATTCACAATCGCTTAAATCATATGAATCAAGTGTTTTACAAGCTTCTCTTATTGCCAATATTTCTGCGTGTGCTGTTGGGTCATTATTTAATAAAACTTTATTTGAGCCTTTACCTATTATTTCTCCATCTTTTACAACACACGCTCCAAAAGGCCCCCCTGCATTTGTTTTCAAATTATCTCTTGCTAGTTCTTTGGCTAGTTTCATATACTTATTCATTATAAAGTTCTCCTATCTTTACAAACATTTCTTAAATATTTTAACCACATCCTCTTTATCTATGTCTATAAATCCCTCTACTATACCATTTTCGCATATACGATCCGCCATTTCTTTAAAATGCTGATCATTAATATTTAATTTAGATAAATTATCAGTCAATTCTAAATCTTTATAAAATAAATTTTCTAAATATTCAATTGATTTTATTGCTACTTCCATTTTAGGTAACTTACTATCAATATTCCAAACATTTACACCAAAATTATAATATGTATCTACATTGTTCTCATTTAATGCATATTTTAAATACCTTGGTATTAAAATAGCTAATCCTAGTCCATGTGTAATATCATAAAAAGCTGATAATTGATGTTCAAGCAAATGGCATATCCATATATTAGGTTGTCTATCCATCCTAGTAAATCCATTTATTGCCCAAGATGAAGCCCACATTAAATTAGCTCTAGCATCGTAATTTTCTGGCTCATTATAAGCAATTTTAGAATATTTTATTACATTCTTCATTTCACCTTCCATTACTTTATCTAACATATATAATCCTTTATTTCTCGAAAAATAAGTTTCTAATATATGTGCTAAAATATCACAACTTCCACAAGCAGTTTGATATTTACTTACTGAGTATGTAATAGTTGGATCTAAAAATGAAACTTTAGGTAAAGTTAATGGACTCTTTATTCCCTTTTTTTCACTTGTTTCCATATTTGAAATTACAGAAGTTGTATTCATTTCAGAACCAGTAGCTGCTAAAGTTAATACTGTAATTATAGGTAGTGCCTTCTTTATTTCAGCTTTTTTTATTACAAAATCCCATATATCTCCATCATAATACTTCCCAGCAGATATAATCTTACAACTATCAATTACACTTCCACCACCTACACCTAAAATAACTTCTATATCTTTTTCTCTACAAATTTTAGCTGCTTCATTTATTGAAGTATGTCTTGGATTTGGCTCAATTTCTGAAAATTCATATGTTTCTATATTAAAACTTTGAAGTTCTTCAATAATTTTTTGATATAGATCTATTTTCTTTATAGTACCTCCACCATATACTAATAAAACCCTATTCCCATACTTTTTTACTTCACTTCCTAAATTACTTTGTAATTGATTTTCTCCAAAATATACTTTTGTAGGAATTTCATAAATAAAATTATACACTTATTATAAACCTTTCTTTTAAAAAATATTATCCATATAATAACACACAAATAATTAATTATCAACTTGTTAACTGAAGAAGAGCTATTACCTTATACAAACCACCAGTAATAGCCCCCTCTCTTAAAAACATTAGTTACCTAAACGTCTTTTTACCATTTTCTTAATACTCTTAACTTTCACTCCTTCTCCAACCGCCTTGAACTTCCATTCTCCATTACAATAATATATATCTGCCACAAATATTCCTGTCATACCGTCAAAGTTGCCATTAACATCGTACCAAACCAATTCCCTTCCTGTATCCATATCAGATACTCGAACAAAGCAATTTTTTATTTGCGAAAAGTCTTGCTCTCTTTCATACGCCTCATAAATATTTATTATATAAGTTTTACAATTGTGACTTAATAATATTACCACACTTTCTTAAATCAATCAATGCTTTATGTTACCTTTATTCTACTAAATCATAAAAATTCTCGAATTTATATCCTTTTTCTTTAAAATATCTAATAGAATCTTTTAATACTAGTGAACTATTACTAACATCTTTAGTATCATGCATTAATATTACCAATGTATCTTTATTTTTAGCACACTTTTTTAGATTTTCTAATAATTGTGTACTTGTATATTTTTTCATAGAATCATTATTCAAACAGTTCCAATCTATATATGAATAATTCATTTCTTCAAGAAGTTCTCTAGCTTTTTTCTTTTTTTCTTTATTTTGAGAAGACATATAACCATTTGGAAATCTAAAAACATATGAACAATAATCTTTTTTTTCTATTGCTTTTCCTATTGCTTCATCAGTCATTTTTATTTGTTTTATAAAGCTTTCTTCATTTTTATATAAAGAATTATTATGATGATCATAACTATGATTTGCTATATAATGACCTTCCTCATAAGCTCGTTTTACAATTTCTGGATGTTCTTCAACATTTTTTCCAATAACAAAAAATGTTGCCTTTACATTTTCTTCCTTTAAAATGTCTAAAACTTTTGGTGTAATTGTAGCATTAGGTCCATCATCAAAAGTAAAATATGCTTTTTTCTCTTTTCCAGAAGTAAGTTTTGTAATTTTTTCATTTAAATTACTTGATACTATACTATTATAAGTAAGTTCAACTGCAAATACATTATCAGTTTTGAAAACTAAATATAATGTAAATATAATTAAAATAGTTAATACAATAAAACTAATAAAAAAAATACTCTTTTTAGTTAATATAAATATTTTCATAAAATCACCATCTACAAAAAAATATGATTAATTTATAAAAATTATACATTTTTCTTAAAAAATTTCCTCAACAAATTTAGCATATTCATTTATTAAATTACTTGTTTTACTTGAATAAATTAACTGTTTAGCAAGTAAAATATTATCAGTTATAATGTTGTCTACATTTAAATCTATCATTTTATTTATATTTTCTTCTGTATTTACAGTCCAAGCATATAATTCTTTTCCTTCTTTATGTACACGTTTTACTAACTTTTTTGTAATACTTGTCGCTTCAATGCTAAAACTATCTGCTGATTTTAAAGAAGTAATATCTCCATAAGCTAAACTTAAAACATAAACTGTTTTTATATTGTTATTATAGTTCTTAACATTCTCTAATACACTATATATTTGAGATGTAATAACACAATTATTTTCAAAATGTAGTTTTGTAATAATATCTATAACAGTTTTCTCAAAATCTTTTTCATTTCCAGATGGTTTTAATTCAATGTTTAATTTCATACCATTTTTTTTGGCAAATTCTATAACTTCTCCTAATGAAGGAATTCTTTCTCCTTTATATTCTTCAGAAAAATAACTTCCTGAATCTAATTTTCTTATTTCATCAAAATTCAGTTCCCAAACATTTTTATCAACTCCTGTTGTTCTTTTAAAATTATCATCATGAATAACTATTATTTTTCCATCTTTAGTCATTTGAACATCTAATTCTATCCAATCAGCTCCAAGCTCTTTTGCTCTTACAAATGAACTCATTGTATTTTCAGGGCAATCAATAGAAGCTCCTCTATGAGCAGTAACTTCTAATCTTCTTGTATGTTCTATATTTAAATTATAATTTCCACTATATATTCCATAAGTAAAAACTGCGCCACAACCAAAAGTTATAGTACTAGCTATTACAATTACTTTTTTTAATTTTACTTCTAATTTTCCATTATTTCTAGTAGATTTAATATTAAGTTCTTTTATAACTTCATTATTTTCTAATTTATGTGAATAATATAAAACACTAATACAAGCATAGCTAATTGGTGTAACTAAAACACCATATATAAAAACTGAAATAGCAATAAATAACCATATAATTGTTGCTATAATACTTTTTATTAATAAAGCTTTAAATATTTTATCTAATAAGAAAATTAATAAAATACCAACTATTAGAAAAAATATATAAAAAAATGCTATTGCAATTTGTATTTTAGTTAATGATAATAAATCTTTCAATTTATTATTTTTACTTAATTTTTCACTCTTTCTTCTAGCCTCTTTAAAAGGAATATCTTCAAGAACTAAATAATGAAGTGAATATATCCATCTTAACAATAGTACAGATAAAACAACAATAAGTATTAAAGATAGTGGTAATAAAGTTTTATCTTTTATTATAAAATCTAAAATAAATTCTGGCACTTTAATAGCAGATATATAACTTGATGTTATTCCTATATTTAAAAATGGAATTAAAAATAATACCATAAATGGTAACATAATATTATTTAAATTAAATAATTTCTTACATTTATTTAATGAAGTTTTTATTGCATCTAAAACAGTAATCTTCTTTTTTCTATATGATTCCTCTAAAATAATTATTATTGTTGATATATCAAACATTGAATATATGCTTAATAAAAAAACTAAAATTACTAATAAAATTACTGTAATTGGATTTGATAAAAATGAAAGTATGTTTTCAAATGTTAAATAGTTATATCCTGTTATTTTCATTATTAAATTAAATAATTGTAAAAATAATGGTGTAAAAATTATTAATGACATTATTTTAAATATTAGTTCAAATGCTATTAAAGTACTTAAATTAAAATTTAATATATCTCTTACTTTTTTAGTTTTCTTCTTTATTTTTTTCATAGTTTCTCCTCTAAAAATTATATTAAAATTTTATCATAAAAAATATACCAATACAATTAACAAATTCTTAAATAATATTTTCTACTTTTTTCGACAAAATAATTGCATTTAATTTTTATTAGAGCTATACTTTTATTGTAGTTTGTTTTTTTGAAGCTATTCACTACTTAAGTATAGATAGCTTTACAATACTTAAAAAGGAGGGTTTCTCGATGACGTTCAAAAAGGGTGTACGGTGGTTTAGTTTAATTTGGGTTTATTTAATCTTAACAATTTCATTAAGTAAATTTACTAATCCAGAAATTACTTATGCTATAGAAAAAGATTACTATACTCATACTAGTTATGAAACTGTTGATTTTAAAAAGTATTATTATTTACAATTAGATAATATAGAAAAAGAAATTTATAATAATCTTATTAATTCAAAAGAAAAATTCTTAAATGAAGAAAAAATTACTTTTGCTATTAAACTTGAAAAAAATCAAAATTTAGATTTTGAAAAAATTTTACAAAAGGCTTTTTTTGCATACACTTATGATAATCCAGAAGTGGGGATTTGGTTTAATCACTATAAAAGATACTATTCAAATTCGAATGGTTATTTATATATTATCTTAAAACCTAACTTCACAACTGACAGTAATTTAGAATTTCATAGTGTTTCAGAAGCATTTAAAAATTTTCAAATTGTTTGTAATTCTTTTGTAGAAACTTTATATGGTACAGATGTCCAAAAAATACAGCAAATACATGATTGGTTAATAGAACGATGTACTTATGATGATACTTACTCACTTCCAAATACCAATAATGTATATGGAACTATAATTAATGGATATTCTGTATGCTCTGGTTTTGCTCATGCTTTTAAGTATATTGCTGAATTAGCTGGTTTAAATGTTTTATATGTTACAGGTTACTCTTATAATAGTGTATTAAATACATTTGAACCTCATGCTTGGAATGTTGTTTATGTTAACAATAAATATTTTTTGGTTGATGTAACTTTTGACAATACTTTAAAGGAAGATAATTTGTACAATTCTAGAATGCATAATCTTTTCTTGCTATCTCCAATCAATGACAACATCCACACTGTAAATACTTATTTTCACTATCCTTTCTAAGAATAGTTTCTATGCCAATGCAAGTTGCATTGGCATATTTCAATTATTTTTAGTTAATATATTAGATTTGCTATTTTTCTACTGTAATCTTATTTTCTTTATCTCCATATCTACTCATTAATATATTTTTTAAAGGAATATCATTTTTTATAGCTAATTCTTTCATACTTTCATACTCTGGATAATAATAGATTTCTTTTCCATTTACAACCTTTTTTAATTTCAATTTTCCATACTCTGTATTAGCCTCTATAAATTCTCTTCCTAGTTCTGTCCTAGACTCGAATCTATATCTTATTCCTATAGTTGTAGTCTCTTTAAAAATTATATTTTGTAATTTTATCATATCTGCATATCTACAAGCAACTGTTAAACAATATGCTGGCCTATTTTTCTTCATAAATATTGGAGTATAAAATACATCTAAAGCTCCATTTTGGAACAATTTTTCTGATGTATATCCCAATATTTCTCCTGTACAATCATCAATATTAGTTTCCATAACAACAAATTCTTGATTTTGATTTTCAGCCTCACCATAATATACTTTTAATATATTTGGAATTTTTAAATCCTTTGAACCTGCTCCCCAACCAATTTTATCTATTATCATTGCAGGTAAAGTAGTAAACTCTGTTGCAAGTTCTGCTATACATGCTGCACCAGTTGGAGTTACAAGCTCAGTATCTATATTTATTTGCCTAAACTTAACTTTAGCATCTTTAAATATCTCACTCGTCGCTGGTACTGGTACAGATATAATTCCATGTTTACATTCTATAAATCCATATCCATCATTTACAATACTAGAAATAATTCTATCTGGATTTATTTTATTTATTAATATTGCTGTACCACAAATATCTATAATTGAATCTATTGCTCCTACCTCATGAAAATGTACATCATTTATTGGTTTATTATGAACTTTTGCTTCTGCTTTTGCCACTCTCAAAAATATTCTTTTAGCTAATTCTTTATCTTTATAATCTATTAAACTTTCATCTATAATTTTGTTAATATCTTCTAAATTTCTATGATTATGATGCTCTTTATTATCATGTTCTAAAATAACATCAACAAAAGTTCCTGTTATTCCATTTTTTACCTTTTTAGATATTTCAATTTTATAGCCATCTAATTTTAATTTTTTTAGTTCATCCAATAAATAATTCTCATCCCCTACTATTTCTAGTAAACTTCCAAGAATCATATTTCCACTAATTCCACTTGAACAGTCAAAATAAAGTATTTTCAATTATTTCTCTCCTTTTAGTCTATATTAATTAATTCATATTCTTTACTTCCAATTCCTAATTCTTCTGATACATCTATTGTATGTGTACCATGTTTTGAATTAACTCTTTCTAAAAAATGTTCCTTTCCAACATCTTCTGAGTTTTTAACCAAGTCAATACAAGCTTGGTCTATTGCTACTGGATCTAAAGATGCTAATATTCCAATATCTTTCATACATGGATCTTCTGCTACTGAACAACAATCACAATCAACAGACATATTACACATAATATTAATAAATACCATATTTCCTTTGAAATAATCTACTACTGATTTTGCACTATCTGCCATTGATTCCAAAAACTTTATTTGATCAGTAGAAAACATATCTTCAAAACTTCCATTTTCCTTACCTGCACAATGTATATATCTTTTTCCCTTTCCAGAAGCAACTCCAATTGATAATTGCTTTAGTGCTCCACCATATCCTCCCATTGGATGCCCCTTAAAATGTGATAATACCAACATAGAATTATATTTATCAATATTTTTACCAACATAATTTTTCTTAATTACTTTCCCATTAGGAATATCTAATATTTTATCATCTCCTTCAGCATCTAAAATATCTACATCAAAATATTTTGTCCAACCATGTTCTTCAATAAGTTTTTTATGTTTTTCTGTTGTATCTCTAGCTCCATCATAAGCAGTATTACACTCTACCACTACTCCATTTACATGCTCAACTATATTCTTTACCATTTCAGGTCTTATATAATTTTGATTTCCTTTCTCTCCTGAATGTAATTTCACAGCTACTTTACCTGGTAATTTTTTCCCTAATGCTTCAAACATTTTTACAACATTCTCTGGAGTTATTTCCTTACTAAAATAAACCTTTGATTTTATCATACTAGAAACCTCCTCTTATTTTTAATTAGTATATTTGATTTTTATTTTCTTTTCAAGTTTTCTTTCATTAATTATATATTTTTATTTTTTATATAATCTCCAACGAATTCTTCTGATAATATATCCATATATATTTTATCATAATATTTACCATTTAAAAAATAACATTTCCTTCTTCTACCAATCTCTTTAAATCCTACCTTTTTATAACAGGCAATTGCTATTTCATTAAATTCAAATACAGTTAACATTATATTATTTAGATTTAGATAATTAAAACCATAATCTAATAATAACTTTATTGCTTCCTTTCCATATCCTTTGTTTCTACTTTCCTTATCTCCTATACAAATTCCTAATGTAGCTTTTCTATTTATATAATCAATATCTTTCAAATCACAATTTCCTATAATTCTATCATTATCTAATGTTATAATAGAAAATAATAAAGCTCCATCTTTCAAAGTGTTTTCCAACCATTCTTTTTCATTAATAATATTAACAACTCTATTACTTGCTCCTATAAAATCAGTTGTTTCAAAATCATTAAACCACTTTGTAAATAGTTCTATATCTTCCATATTTGCAGGAGATAAATATATTTTTTCCCCTACCAATTTCTTAAAATACTTCATTTTTAATACCTCCTATAATAACAAAAAGCCCTATAAAGAAAGTTTTAAGACTCCTTTATAAGACTTTACCATATTTAATATTTTAACACACTAAATTGTATTAGTCAAATTATTTCTTTTCCTTTTTCTCTCTTCTATAATTCCATACTATCAAAACTACTACAAAAATTAATATTACTATAATCCATAAACTATTATTTGATTTCTTTTTCACATCCTCCTGTACTTCTTTTATTTCTCTTTGAGAAGAATTTGTATTATAAGGAGCTTTTACTACTTCATTTTCTACAGTTTGAACCTCATATATTTTCTCAAGTTTCTCTTCATTTTCTTTTTGATTCTCAATATATTCTTTTTTTTCTTCTTCATTCATTTTATAAGCATTAATTTTATATGTTTTATTTGATAATCCATCTTCTGATACAACATTTATATTTATAGTATTATTTCCTACTTTTAAATTTTGATTTCCTATAATATCTACTCTAGCTTTTTCATTTTCTGGTACAGCAAGAATTTTCAATAAATTATTCTCTGTTTCCACTTCATAGCTAGTAATATTTGCATCAAATGGAGGATATAATAGTACATTTTCTATAGCTAAAATTTCTAGGTTTGTATTGGAAGGATTTAAATACTGTGGTTCATTTTCAATCTCAATTTGCAATTCTTTAAAAGTAGTTTCTAATTTTTCTTGGTTTTTATCATAAAACTCTCCATCTATATTAAAATTTGCTATTCCTGTTTCCTTTGCTCTAAATTTAATAGTTGCAAGCTCTCCCTCTTTGGTATTTTCTCCACCTTTTAAATCATACCAAACCAAAATAATCTTATTATCCTCTACTTTTAAATTATCATTTTCATTTAAAAGTTCCAATTTTGAGTTATCAAAATAGATATATGCTGTAAATGCAGCTATTTTAGTATTATCTATACATATTTTAATTTCTATTTCATCACCCTTTTTCATATTATTTTTATTACTTGATAAATAAACTATTTTTGAATTATATGCAAAAGAAAAGTTAAAATTAAATAAAATTAAAATTATAAAGCTATTTATTAAAAATTTTTTCAGCATAAATCCTCCTACTCTTAAAATTGTTGTATAAGTTTAAGTCCTAAAATGTGTCTTTGGATTAGTAATAAATCAACAGATGTCGGTTTTTTTCCATTTTTATTTATATTACTTGCTTTTCTATATATTGCCTCTAATGGCTCTATTTCTAGAATATGCCTTTGTAAAACTAATAAATCAACACTATTAATTTTTCCATCTCCATTACTATCACCATACAAAATTATTGTATATTCTTTTAATATTTTTTCATTCTCTTTAATTAATATTTTGCTTCCTGTTCCAACTAAATCTGTACTATCTAAAATCTGATTTTTATTATTTATAATTTGAATTTCTAAATTTGTAGTAATTTTTTGCTTAATATCTAAAACAGTATTTGCATTATAATCTAATCCACTAATATACAAATTGTCAACATTTAAAGAACTATCAAAAATAACCTCATCTTCTGCAATTTTTCTTACTACATTTACTTTGCATTCTGCTTTTATTTCAGAATTTTCTTTAGAAGTTGCTATTATACTAGTATCTCCTTCTGCTTGTGCTACAATAAATCCATTTTCATCAATTGTAACTATATTATTATCTACACTACTATAATAAATTCCTTTCTCATCTGCATCTTCTGGATTAATAATTCCATTAATTTTAAATTCTTCTCCTACTTCAATATAAATTTCTTTTTGATCAAGTTCAATTCCTGTTACTTTACTATACACACTTATATTAATTTCACTTTGTACATTATTTTCATCTGCTTTTACCGTAATAGTTGCTAAACCAGAACTCACTCCATAAATATTTCCTTTATCATCTACTCTAGCTACTTTTGGATTATTTGAACTATATATAAGCTTATGATTACTAGCTTCTTGTGGTTCTATTTTTATTTGTAATTGTTTATTTTCTCCTTTTTGAATAACTGTACTATCTAATGATATATTTATCTTTTCAATTTGAGCTACTGGAACTTCTGTAACATACTTCTGATAAATATATCCGTACTATTCCATTTTCTAATTTCACCTTATCCCACCTTTCACCTAGTTGATTTCCTCTTCCAATTCTTGTCATTCTTTCTGGAGTTGAAACACTTGTAATAATTTCATAGGAAGTATCTGGACCAGTTCTAACATTAACATTTAAACTATTACAATAAACTTTAGTATTATCTTTTAAAAAATCATTCGATTTTATATTTGGACTTTGTGATATATCTTCTGGCATATTTTCATAAACTGGAATAATAAATGACATTGCAGAATCTATTAATCCACTTTTACTATATCCATTATAAATTGACTTAGACTCACTATATGGAGCAAGTACATTTGTCATATATTGATGCCAAAATCCCTTTACATCAAATTTCTGTAAATAGATCGTATTTTGCCCTGCATTAATATAACTAGAACCTATAAATATCGCTCCTCCTGTAATCGCTTTTTCTTTACTATTCCAAGGTATAAGATATTTTCTTTTTGTTTCATCATTTGCACCCCTTCCGATCTTTAGCATATTGTAGCCCATTCTTTATTGCACCCAAATTTTCTGCTGAACTTGTTGCACCTATATTATAAAAATTATATAATCCTTTAAATCCATCTACCATTCCACTAATTGAACTATGTGTTAAAAATGGTCCGACCTCTTGTTTAATACGAGAAGCTAAATGATATGGACTAACACCGAGATACTGTTCCAGCTTTTAAAATTAAATCTGAATATTTTTCATTCATAAAAATATTATTTCCACTACTATCTAAATATGAAACTTTTGCATTATAAAACTCTGTTCCATACAAAATTTTCTCAATTCCTTCTAGACTATTTGTATTTGGATTATAAGAAAGAGTTTCAAATTGAAATATACGTACTTCATTTAAAAAATTTCTAGGATCCATGCAATATTCCACTGCTCTTCTTGAACTATCTACCCAACCTTTATCTACTTCCACATTATATTCACCTGGTTTTGTATTTTTCCAAGCATCTGAATAGTTTTTAGGTACTAGATTTTTTCCAAATACATTTTCCATATCTACTGCATAATTCCAATCTACATTAGTATATAATGGTGTAAATGTCCAATTTGGATGTTTTTTCTTAAGCTCTCTTATATATGGAATATACGTACTTGGAAAGTTTTCTATCTCATTTGATTTATCTAAAGCATTGGTGTAAGAATATATAAAAATACAAACTACTATTAGTAAAATAATATATTTCAATTTACCTCTAAATATTTTCATTTTTCTCCTTTGCCTTTACTATAATTCTTTTGCTAGAGTTACTTGTACAAGTAATAAGTGTTATTTCTCTATTACTTGTATCTTGTGATAAACAAGATACATCTTCTGGAACTACTTTATATACATCATAAACCTCATATTCTACTTTTCCAATTTTATTATCTAATATAAAAATTCCATCTCCTATTTCTAAATTCTTTAAATTTCTAAACATATTCTTATTTACAAAGTTATGACCTGCAATACAAAAATTTCCTATTTCATTTGGTTCTGCCCCCCAAAATTTCGTAACTGAAACTTTTAATGCTTTTTCTGAATACTTTTGTAACACATAAGTTTCTAATTCAATTTTAGGAATTTCTAATTTTGCAGCTACTGTATAACCTTTATATTCAGTTATAATTTCTTCCTTTGGATATTCTTTTTTTGGCTTCTCTTCTATAACTACTTCTGGTATAATTTCATTCTTTTTAGATATTTCTTTACTTTCTATTTTTATTTCTTCTTTTTCATCCATACATAACCAAATAATTAAACCTATAATAATACCTACAATAATACTATTAATAATAGTCTTTTTCATCTTTAAGTCTCCTATGTAGATATTTATATTATTTTTCAATAATATAAATATCATAAAATTTCTAATTTTCTTTATTATAGAACACATATACACTACCTAAAACTATTATAATTGCTACTACTGGAACAAAAATATTGTTTCCTGTTTTTGGCAATTTTGTAGGCATTTGTGTTTCTGATGTTTCTGTTTTCTCAGTAGTAGTACTTTCTTCTGGAACTTCTGGAGTATTAGGTGTTTGAGTATCACTATCTGGTGTTGTTGCTGGTGGTGTTACTGTAGAAGTTTCAGCTACTGTAAAATCAAATGATTTTTGTGCTATTATAGCATCTAAATTATCTCTATCTATTAGTTTTAAAGTTATAGTATAATTACCTGCTTGACTAAATGTTGCTCTTGTTTGTAAAACCTGTTCTACATCTTTTCCACCTATTTTATAACCTTGTGCATCTCCCCAACCACTTTGAATTATATCATGTTCTAAACCAGCACTATCTGTTCCAACTAATTGTACTTTTGCTCCTTGTGGAGTAGTACTTTCAGCTACTAATCTTGCATGTTCATAATAATGTCCCATAGGAGATGAATATGAAAGTATCATTTCATTTTCTATTTCTTTAATAAGATCTCCAGCACTTTCTAATCTAAAAGTATACTCTACATAGTTTGGTTCTACTGTCAAATTTTTAACAATAGGTGTTGTTATATCATCAAAACTAACTGATGCATCTGCATTTGCTAACCCTTCTCCTGTAACTGTAAGTTCTGTTGGATTTGATGTTGTAATATTTTCTTTTGCTTTAAATGTTATTGACATATTAGTTCTTGGATTTGTTCCACCTGTTTGATCATAATAAGTTACTTTTACTTTATCTGATGTATCATTTGCTGTTCCTCCATCTGCTGATATATATTCAAAAATATTATTATCATAAGAAATGTCAAATGTATAAGCTCCCAAGTTTTGTCCAAATTCAATAGTTAATTTCACTTCTTCTCCAGGGTTTACTTTTTGCTTATCTATTTTAATATCAATAGTATCTAAAGAATCTGCATATGCTACTCCAGCAAATACAAAAATAGACATTAATGCTATTAATATAATACTAATTGCTTTTTTCATTTTTTAAAATTCCTCCTTTTTTGTTTTTATATTACTATTATGGATTTTATTTTTTAGATTATTAAGTAAAAATTTTCAAGTATATTTTAATTTAAGAAAAAATTAATATTATGTTAATAATTTCTTAAAAAATTTTCCTTTTTATTTTTGTATAATTAATTCAAATGGAGGAAATATATATGAAAAAAATAAAAAAATTAACAATATTATTAATAGTTATTGCATTATTTATATATTTATATTCAAACATTAAATCTAACTATAAAATCATTAAACAAGATATAAATAAGAATTATTCTGGAATTGGACAACAAAAAATAGAAAACAAAGATGGATATTTTACAACTTTTACTACAAATGGAGAAAATACTAAAACTTATAATGAATACAAACAAAATGGAAATTCTTCTTGGAGTCAAAAAACTTATTGGGATGACACAATGGAAAATAGTGGTTGTGGGATAACTTCAATTTCTATTATTTTAAGTGGATATAATAAAAATTATACTCCTGAAGATTTAAGAAAAAAATATCAACCTGTTTTAAAAAGTGATAAAATTTCATCTGAGCTATATAAAAACTTTGGTATTGAAAATTCTGATTTTTTCTATGATTCAAAACATTTATCTAATGATTATATTAAAGAACATTTAAAATCTAACAGACCAATTTTAATTTGTGTATGGACTAATCCTAAAAAAAATCGTTGGACAACAAGTTCTCATTATATGGTATTATTAGCTGTTGATGATAAAGATAAAGTATATGTTTCTAATCCAAATGGACTAGAAAACACAGCAAAAAGCTCTGGCTGGTATGATATAAATGAAATTACACCATACATTGCCAAAGCATTATTTATTGAAAGTTACTAAATACTCCTTTATCTGCTTCATTCTCTTTTTTGTTTGCTTATATCCTTCTTCATAAACTTCATCCATTTTCTCCATTTCAAGTAATGAAACATTGTTTAACTTTATTGTATGTAAAAATTCTATATTTTCTAATTCATATTTATTTAATTCATCACACATAAGTTCAAAAGATCTTTCTGCTATTTCTATTACATTATCACAGCACTTTTTCTTATGAGAATTATAAAAATTTATACTTAGAATTTTATCACAACCAATACGCTTTAATTCTTTCCATGGCAAGTTTTCCTTTATTCCACCATCTAAAAATTCTTTTCCAGAATACTCACATGGAGAAAAAACAAAAGGATAACTACAACTTGCTCTTACTGCTATTCCTATTGGCATACTAGATACATACTTTTCTTCTCTATTTTCTGAATTAATTTTACATGAATTAAATATATACACTTTTCCGTGTCTCAGCATCTACTGCTGGAATTAATAATTCTTTTAAAACCTGATTTATATTGTATATACCTTTTTTAGAACAAGTTTCATCAGCAATTTTTTCTATTACTTTTCCACTATTTAATCCATTTACAATTAATTTTCTTTTAAATATAAGTCCAAATATCATTTTAAATATATTTTTTAAATCTATATATTTTATATTACTACTATATTTTTTAAAAATTTCATACATATCACTTGCTGAATAGCCACAAGCAAATAATGTACCTACAATACTACCTGAAGAAGTTCCAGAAATAGCATCAAATTTTATATTTTCTTCTTCTAAAGCTTTTATTGCACCAATATGTGCAGCCCCTTTAATTCCACCGACCGGGCTAAGCATAATCCAATTTTCATATAATTATATTCTCCTAAAATTTATTAATATAATTATATGTATTGCTTTAAATTATGTTAATATTATTATAATACTTTTTCAATTACATAACTACCATCTCCACCGTTTGCCACCATTAGCATCTTTTTCTCCTATCCCACCTTGACCACCAGTCAATAAAATATTGCCGACTCTCAACTTGACATTCTCTTTTAAAAATTATAGCTATACATCCTCCACCAGAACCACCTGAACCTGCCCAATCAGTTTTACCAGGAGTTTCTACTCTAGCATTTGTACCAGTAGATTTAAATTTTCCATTACCAATAATTGATTCTCCATAGCAAATTAAAAGTCCTCCTGTTGTCTTAGATCCATTATTTCTTGGAACATTATTATAATATATACTTGCAGTACCTTTGCCAGCACTATAACTATTACCTGGATATGCAGAATTAATTTCTTGAGTATAACTTGCTGCATAAAATCCACCACTTCCTCCTCCTCCACAACTTAAGTTTTCTGCTTTATTTCCGTGGTTTTCCATGAATTTTCTTATAATCAGCAGTATAATTATGATTATAAGAATCTCCTCCGCCAGTTCCACCTGTCTTATCTACAAATAAATAATTTTCCTCTATTCTCTTTTTTAAATATACATTTTGTCCGATTAGCATATGCTCCTTTTTCTGTCATATCTATTATTCCATTATTTGTAAATACTCCTTTGACATACACTATCATTCCTTTTGGCCCCCCGAAATCCAGCATTAGATGATACTGATGTTAATACTGTCCCTTCTCCAATAGTTAAATTTCCTTCTACTTTTAATACTACTGTATTTTTGGCCATTTGACTTTCTTCAGTTCCTGTTGCTACATCATTTTGATTTCCTACTGAATATGTTTTTCCATCACTTGATACCTCTAAATCTGTTATAGTACTTATGTCCGTTTCTACTTCATTTATTTTTACTTTCCTATTGGCTCCTAGTTCTGTACTTAATTCTAAATCTCCATCTACTCTTACTACATTAAAATTATATATTTCTTCTTCATATTTTGTTTCCTCTGTTATACTACTTGCTGTTGTTCCTGTTACTCTTATAATCTTTCTTCCACCATCATCTACCATTGCTATTCCATTTAATATATCCTCTCTTAATGGTGCTGCATTTATTACTTCATCACTTGTAACTTTAGTACTTCTTCCGATTACTTGCTTTTATTCTAAATGTAAACTTTCCATTATCTTCTACTTTGAACATTTGTGATGTTTGTCCATTTGTTTCATCATCTATTGGAATTACTTTTTCTTTATCTATTGCTTCTATAGTCTCTATTGTACTATTTCCTTTTGCTTCTGCTACTACTTGCAATTTTACTTCTAATGCTATTTCTTCTGTTGTTCTTAATATAACTACTCCTGTTGGCTTTTCCCCTTCTATCTTTTTTCCTACTATTACATTATTTTCTTCATCTATTTCAAAACTATGATTTTTATATTCTCCATCTATTGTATTTCCTATTGTATCTACATCTATTCCCTCTAATTCATTTAATGTATTTTCTATATCTTCTTTACTTAATTCTTTTCCTACTTTATCTTGTTCCATTTGAAGGTTTGCAATTTTTAATTCTATCTCTTCTTTTATTCCTGCTCTTTCTGTTTCATCTGCTGCTTTCTCTGCTTTTTCTATTATTCCATCTTGTCCTACTATTGAATTTAGAGACACTCCGAGCTAAAATAAGCAGTATGATTATCGTGATTTTATTTGCTTATGACGAACTATTTATTAGAAATACTAATTTTATCTGCTGATACATTTAATTCCCTTGAAACTATATTTTGAATTTGCGCTACTTGTTCTAAAGATAATGCAGCTATCCTTACTACTACACTTACAGAATCTCCGATTTACATATATAACTACATTTTCAAACCCTTTAAGCCTAATTAACTCTTCTGCCACTAATATTGAATTTTGCATATTGTTTATTTTCTCTATTTCTTGAACTGCTATTGATTTTTGTTCATTAGAAATTGAAGCACTATCTATAATTTTTTGATAAGTGTCAAGTGACTGAGAATAAATAGTATCTCTATTTAATTTAAGTTCTGTAAAATATGAATTTGTTGAAGAACTTTTTGTATCATTAGTAGATGTACTTTCTACTTCTTGATTATTTGATTTTTCAGTTTCTATTTCAGTATTTTGTACTACACTTTCAATTTCATTCTTTTCTTCATTTTCTACTAAAACACTTTCTCCACTTACAAGCTGAACATCTCCAATATTATTTGTAGATTTAGCATATGTTTGAACAGTATTATTATTTGCTTTTAATTGATTACTTCCTGAAAAATTTACATATCCAACTCCAATTAATACTACTGCTGAGAGTACTAATGCTACTTCTTTTATTTTTTCCTTATTAATTTTTCTTTTCTCCTCTACTTTTACAAGTTGTCTTTCCTCAGAATTTTCCTTTTTCTTAAAAAAATCTTTAATTTTTTGTTTCATAGTTTTCTCCTCTCTAATTTCTATATTGTCATTTCAAAAACTTGAATTTTATGTGATAGCAAGCCAGTAACTGCACCCATTGCAGATATGATATTTGCTTTCACTTGAACATCTCCGAGCACCTTCTGCAATCACTATTGCCCCTTCTAATTTAGGCATTATCTTTTTTTGTGTAACTGCTTCTTGTGAACTATCTTTAAAAATATCCTTACTTTCAGTTTTAGTTTCAGTTGTTGTACCATCAGAAGTAGTAGATGTACTTGAACTCACACTTTCATTATATAATGGTGAAATACTTGAAGTCTCTGCATATGTAAGTAAAACTTGTACTTTTCCGAACCCCAGATATTTTTGATAATGTTTCTTCTAATTCTTCTTTTAATCCATAATCGCTTTGTGAACTAATTTCAACCACTTCCTTTTCTACATCAGTTACCATTTCTATATTTGTTTCATTTTTTACTGGAAGTTTAGTTTTATTTCCTGATAAAATTTTATTTATTATTATTAAAGTTATTACTAAAATTATTAAAAAAGCTACTAAATTTTCAGTTTTCTTTTTTTCATCTTTTTCTGAAAACATTTTTTTAATTCTTTCAAACATATTTACCTCCTAAATTTTATGAAATATTAATTTTATCTTTTTCTATTTCATAATTTTTTTGAACTACTTCTATTACTTTATTTACATCATAATTTACTATAGGTCTCATTTTTATATTAATTGAAACTATATCACTATAATCTGATGTTATAATTATTGAAACATTATCCACCTTATATCCTAAATTTTCAATTTGTGCTTTTAATGCATCTTGTAAACTCACTATATATGTTTTACTAATATCACTACTTGAAACAGTTTGTACTACATTTTCATCAATTATTAATTCTGTAATTTCATTTAAATTTATATCCTCATTTAAACCCAATATAGGATTTACTATCATATATAAAATATATAAACCACTTACTACTTTCACATATTTTTTATTATTCCCATCTGGCAAAATCATTTCTATTATAATTGATATAACTACTGCTATTATTATATTCTGGGTCCACATCTTTAAGGCATCTATCATAAAAGTTCCCTCCTTATACAGCAACATTTGTCATTCTAAGTACAAGTGTAATTCCAACTATAAACATAACTGAAACAGATACAAGTATTCCAAATAAAACTTTATAACTATCTGCTAATGCATCAAATAATTTAACTATTTTACTATCTGCAATAGTTTCACAAAGAGCTCCAACCAATTTTATTAAAGCCCACATTATAGTTATTTTTATGATTGGTAAAACTACTATTGAAAGAAGTATAATTAATCCCACTGCTCCTACTGCATTTTTTAATATATTTGCACATCCTATTACTGTGTCTACTGTATCTCCTATTACTTTTCCAACAACTGGTATGAATGTAGAAACTGTTGCTTTTGCTGTTTTAGCTGTAAAACCATCTACTGAACTACTTAATGTTCCTTCTATTGATAAAGTACAAACAAAAATTGTAAGTACTATTCCCAAAATCCACATTACAGCTGACTTAATAAACTTTGACAATCTATCTATATGAACCTTCTCCGAAAAATTAGAAACAATTGATAACGCTGTAGAAACAAGTACAAGTGGAATAATTAAATAACTCATTAAATTTCCCATTATATTTATAATGAAAATTAAAATCACTTCTGTTACACTACTAGAAACTATAGAACCAGTTGTCATCATTAATGTTATTAAAATAGGAACAAGTAAATTCATAAAATTTACTATATTTGTTATAGCTACTCTTACTATTTCAAGCATGTCCACAAAAGTGTTTGTAACTATTGTTACTATAATTAAATATTGTATAAAATATGCTATTTTAGATGTTGACTCATTCCCTAAATTTTCTATTATAGACTTTAAAATACTATGTATAATTATAATTATTAATACTGAAATCATACTAGAAACACTTGACTTCATTTCATTTCCAAGTAGTTCTACTATTATTCCAAATATCCCATCTATATTCATCTTTCCTTTTACAGACTGATTAAATATATCTACTAAATTAATTTCAGGAAAGCTTATTTTTGAATATTCACTTGATTTTTCTAGAAATGTAGATATTCCTGTACTCTCTGCTTGACTTTTTATAATTTCATCAGTTGCTAAATTTGTATTTGTAAAAAGAAATAAAAAAAATATACTTATTGCAATAATCCTAAAAGTCCACTTAAAGTAGCAGAAATTACCGGTATTGACATTGATATAACAATTATCTTACCTCCTAAGTCAATTTTATTTGCAATAGAACTTTCTCCACTATCTTTACAAACACTAACTGCAAATTCTGTTAGAATTGATATTCCTGTTATTTTTATAAGTAATATTATAAATTCACTATTAATTCCTGTATCTGATAAATCTTTTAAAAAATTTACTATATTTTCTAAATATGTAACTGCATATGCTAAAATTATTGCTCCACCAATTAAACCTGCATATATTGCAAAATCTTTTCTATATTCTTTAAGTATCAAACTTACAAAAAGAGTAGTAAAACCGTACTCCTATAATTTTAATAATATCCATTACAAATTAAACACCGTCCTTACTGTTGTAAATAAACTACTTATTTCATTTATAACTAAAGTAAGTACAATAATCATTCCTGCAAGTGTCGTCATCATAGCTTGATCTTCTCTACCTGCTTTTGATAAAATTTGATGGAGAACAGCTACTATAATTCCAACACCAGCTATTTTAAATAATAAATCAATATTCATATTTTTTCCTTTCATATTAAAATAATCGCAATTGTTAATCCTCCAAGTACTCCTAAAGTTTTATATAATTTTTCATTTTTGGTTTTCATCTCCTCTGCATCATTTATCTGTTTATCCAAAAAATTACTAACTAATTCAATTTCACTAATTTGACCTGATTTATCTGTTTTTCCTAACATTTTTCCAAGCATACTAATTATTTCTTTATCTTCAAAACTTAAATTACTATTTAAACTTTGAACTGATTCATTCCAAGATACAGTAATATTTTCTACATTTTTATTATCACAAAAAATTTTAAAAATATTTTCTTTATCATCATATACAATTTTGGATATTTCTAAAAAAATCTCTCTAATTGGTTCATATGTAAATTCTATTTTTGTTTTAAAAATATTTAAAGAATTTTTTAAATTCTTTAATTCTAATACTCTTTTAGAAAATTTCTTTGATTTTGAAATACCTATATATGAAGAAACTACAACAATCAAAATCAAATCTATATATTTTAAAATACTCATATAAATTCTTTATTTAACACATACTCCTTATTTTTCTTATCTAAATAATAAATCTCTTTAATTGATCCTTTTTTATTTTCATCTAAAAAAATAATTCTTTCTATCACATTCATTGAAATTAAATCTTTTATTATAGGATTTAATGTTATATCTAACATATTACTTCCATGTGCTGTAAAAATTCCTTTACTTCCTGAACAAACGGCATAATTTATTGCTTCAATATCTTTCTCATTTCCTATTTCATCTGCAACTATTACTCTAGGTGCCATTGAACGAATAAGCATATTCATTGCTATATCTTTTGAAACATTTTCTATAACATCTACTTTTATTCCAATATCATTTTGTGGTATTCCTTTATATAATGCAGATATCTCTCCTCTTTCATCAACTACTCCAACATTTATAGCTTTAAACTTTGCTTCTTTTATTCCGAGAACTTATTTGTCTTACTAAATCACGAAGTATTGTAGTTTTTCCGAGCTCCTGGACTAGAAACAATTAAAGTATTATAAATTGAATTTTCTTCTATATTAATAATTTCACTTAAAATACTATTACTACTTCCTAACACTTCTTTTGCTACTCTAAAATTCAAACTATAAATATAATTAATATTAATAACTTTTCCATTTTCTATTACACAAGAACCTGAAATTCCTACTCTATGACCTCCTTTTACAGTAACAAAACCGAGATGCAATTTGATTTTGATATGAATATATTGAATTTTCACAAATATACTGCATACACCCTAAAATATCCTCTGTAGTTACTGTATATTTTATAATTTTTTCACAATCATTCATTTTTAATATAATAGGTCTTAAAGCTCTTAACCTAATTTCTTCTAACCTGTCCATCTTGTCAAGTACTTCAGTAGCTATTATTTTTTCTATTTTTTCTGGAAAATACTTTAAAATAGTCATCTTTACCTCTACCATTAATTTAATCTTATTAATATATATTCTTTAAAAAATATTTTATTCCTAAAAGCAAAAAAAATTTGCCATTTTCTACTGGCAAATTTTTTATTTCTATCCTTCTTCTATAGATGTTGGTGTTGGAGTTTTTTCCTCTTCCTTCTCTTTAGGTTTAGATTTTCTTTTATTTAATAATTCATTATTTGTTTCTAATTCTTTTTGAATAACAGTAAGTTTTCTAAGAACTGCAATTTTCCAATAACCATCTTGTACTTCTTTTCCTGTACCTGATGTTAATAATAATGAAATTGCAAAAAATATTAATGTAGAAGCAATTATAATTACACTATTATACATAGATACATTCATTGTACCTTCTATAACCTTTCCTATACAAATTCCTATAACTGCGCCTATAATTGTAAGTAAACCCATTATAAAAAACCTTTTTACTTGTATCCAAAAAATATAATTTTTAAATGTTTTCTCACTATACATTATCAAACTCTCCCCAAATTAATTACTATACAATTATATATTTATTATTTTTTTTAGTCAATAAAATTTACAGACAAATTATCTTATAAAAAAACTAAAATTCTCTAACTCCTAGAAAATTGTAGTTTTAAACTCCTTAATTTGAACAAATAATTTTTTCTATAATTTGAACAGCATTGCTTGCTGCACCTTTTCTAATGTTATCTGCAACAACCCACATATTTATTCCAGACTTTACACTATAATCTCTTCTAATTCTTCCAACAAAAACATCATCATATCCATTTGAATTAATAGCCATAGGATAAATACTTTCTTGTAAATTATCCTGAATTGTAATTCCTGGTGCTTTTTTTAAAGTTTCTACAAGTTCTTTAATTTCAAATTCTTTTTCAAATTCAACATTTATAGATTCACTATGAGAATTAAAAACTGGTACTCTTACTGTAGTTGCTGTAACTGGTAAATCTGGTCTCTTTAAAATTTTTCTTGTTTCATTTATCATTTTTTCTTCTTCTTTTGTATATCCATTTTCTAATGGTACATCAATATGTGGTAAACAATTACTAAAAATTGGATATGGAAATTTTTGAAGTTCATATTCATTATTAGAAATATATGTTTCTACTCCATTTTTTAAATCTTCTATTCCATTTTTTCCAGCTCCTGAAACTGCTTGATATGTAGAATAAACTATTCTTTTTATTTTATATTTATCATCTAATGGTTTAAGTGCTACTACTGCTTGAATTGTAGAACAATTCGGATTTGCTATAATTCCATTATTATTTTTTATTTCTTCTGGATTAACTTCTGGAACTATTAAAGGAACATCTTCATCCATTCTAAAAGCGCTACTATTATCAACTACAACACATCCTTTAGATGCTGCTATTGGTGAAAACTTTTTAGAAGTTTCTCCACCTGCTGAAAATATTGCAAAATCAAATCCTTCATCAAAAGAATTCACAGTTAATTCACGAACTGTGTACATTTTTCCCATAAATTCAATTTTTGTTCCAGCAGATTTTTTAGAAGCAAAAAAAACATATTCTGATATTGGTAATTTCTTTTCTTCTAAAACTTTTCTTGCAGTTATTCCAACAACACCAGTAGCTCCTACAAGGGCAAGTTTATACTCTTTCATAAAAATCACACTCTCTTTCTTATAAAATATATTCTATCTATTTGCTATTTGTGATAATTATATATCAAAAAAGTAACTTGCTTCTAAATCAGCTTCATTTAAAAGTAATGCAATTGGATATTTTTTATATGCTAATCCGAAGTGGCGAATAATTTTCTTTAGGTTCTGAAAATCCCATATGCCAACGAATTGCATATTTCTCTTCATTAGTTAGTTTTACATATTCTGTAAGCATCATAACTGATTTTTCTCCATGTCCATATGGTATAGTATCATCAACAGTATAGTAAGGTACTTTTTCCCATTCTCCTAAAGCATTTTTCGCATTTCTATAATCAACTTTATAATAATTTGCTTTACATACATCATGTAATAATGCCATAATAATAATACTTTCGTCTGGTGTATCAATAGATATGCTTGCAATTTTTACTTTGTCTTTCAAAATTTCATATACTTTCATACTATGTTCTAAAAGACCGCCTTCATAATCTCCATGAAATCTAGTACTTGCAGGTGCTTTAAAAAAATCTGATTTTTCTAAGAAATTTATTACATCTTCCATTCCTTCTCTATTTGTACTTCTTAATAAATTTATAAATTCTTCTTTCATTTTACTTCTCCTCTTTAAATCTCTTTATTATAATATTTATTTCTACAATATTTTTTAGCTAATCCTCCACCACTTGTTTCTCTATAATGACTATGTAAATCTCTTCCTGTTTCATACATAGTTTCAACTACCATATCAAATGGAATTGATTTATGTTTACCCAAAAGCATAGACAAATAAGCAGAATCAACTGCTCTTAATGCTGCTACAGCATTTCTTTCTATACATGGAATTTGTACATATCCATACACTGGATCACAAGTTAATCCTAAATGATGCTCCATAGCAACTTCAGCAGAATTTTCAATTCTTTGTATATCTAACCCTAAAAGATATGCTGTAGCTGCAGATGCCATTGAACAAGCTGTACCAATTTCTGCCTGACATCCGCATTCTGCTCCACTAATTGATGCATTTTTCTTAATTATATTTCCAATTAAACCTGCAACTGCTAATGCTTCTATTATTTTTTCATCACTATAATTATTTTCAATTTTCATATAATACAATACTGCTGGTAAAACACCAGATGCTCCGACATGTTGGAGATGTAACTATTATTCCTCCAGAAGCATTTTCTTCACTTACTGCATAAGCAAAACTACTAAGTAATCTATTTTTTCTAATATCTGAATTTTCATTTTCTAGTTTCTGTTCATATATCTCTTTTGCTTTTCTCTTTAATTTAAGCTTACCAGGAATTAAACCACTCGCTTTTAATCCATTTTTTATTGCAGTTTGCATTGCTTTCCAAACATCTCGCAAATAATTTGTTATTTCTTCCTTTCCTTCTGTTTCATAAACATACTGACATAAACTAATATTTTTTTCAAGACAATATAATTTTATATCTTCAAATTTAGTAAGTTTATAAATTTCTGGAATTTCATTTTCTAATGTTCCTTCTACTTTTATAGTTCCTCCACCTACTGAATATACACGAACTTTATCTATAACCTCACCATTTTTGTATGCTATCATATCTAAGGTATTTGGATGAATTTCACACTCTTCTTTTGTATCAAATTCAATTTGTGTTTCTATTGGATACAATGTTTCTTTTATAATATAATCTGTTAAATGTCCTTTTCCTGTTAAAGCTAATGAGCCATACAACTTTACTAAAAATTTATCTGAATCTGGATTTTTAACTTTAAACATATTAGCTGCTCTTTTTGGTCCCATTGTATGAGAACTAGAAGGACCGATTACCTATTTTGAATAATTCCTTTAAAGATTGCATAATTTATTCTCCTAATTTAGAATACTTTTTTTATTCTTTCTATTGCCTCTATTGAATTTTCTTTTGTTCCAAATGCTGTCAACCTAAAATATCCTTCTCCACAAGGTCCAAAACCACTTCCAGGTGTTCCAACTACATTTGCTTCTTCTAATAGTTTATCAAAAAATTCCCAAGATTTCATTCCATCTGGAACCTTTAGCCATATATAAGGAGAATTTACACCTCCATAAACTATAAATCCTGCATTTTTTAAACCATCTTTAATAATTTTTGCATTATCTAAATAATATTTTATATTTTCTCTTACTTGTTTTTTTCCTTCTTCAGAATAAACTGCTTCTGCTCCTCTTTGAACAACATATGAAACTCCATTAAACTTTGTTGCAACTCTTCTATTCCATAATTTATTTAAACTAATTTTTTCTCCTAATTTTGTATATCCAAAAACTGATTTTGGTACAACTGCAAAAGCACATCTTACCCCTGTAAATCCTGCTGTTTTTGAAAAACTTCTAAACTCAATTGCAACTTCTTTTGCACCATCTATTTCATATATACTATGTGGTATATCATCTTCTGTAATAAACGCTTCATATGCTGCATCATATAAAATTATTGCTTTATTTTCTCTAGCATAATCAACAAATTTCTTTAAATCTTCTTTTTTCAAAACTGTTCCAGTTGGATTATTTGGAAAGCATAGATAAATTACATCTACTTTTTCTTTTGGAAGTTCTGGAACAAAATCATTATCACTATTAACTGGTAAATATACTATATTTTCATACATTCCAGTTTCTTTGTTAAAATTCCCACCTCTACCTGACATAACATTTGTATCTAAATATACTGGATATACTGGATCTGTTATTGCAATTTTAACATTTACATCAAATATATCAACAATATTTCCGACAGTCACATTTTGCACCATCAGAAACAAAAATTTCACTTTCATCTATTCCTAAATTTTTATAATCATTTTCTGCTATTTTTTTTCTTAAAAAATCATATCCTTGCTCAGGACCATATCCTTTAAAACCGATTTGTCGTACCAATTTCATCTACAGCTTTATGCATAGCTTCTAAAACAGCTGGAACTATCGGTTTTGTAACATCTCCTATTCCTAATTTAATAACTTTCTTTTCTGGTTTTTTTTCTTGAAATTCACTTACCTTTTTAGCTATTGTAGAAAACAAATAACTATCTTGTAAATTTAAAAAATTTTCATTAATATAAAACATAATAATCATTCCTTTCTCGAATGAAGAAGATATTCAAATTAAATTATTAATACTGAAGTTTATCTTTTGTTTATTATATATAATTAAATTAAAATATGCAATTAAAATTTTTAAATATCACTTTTATTTTCCAAAATTTGTGATAAAATAAAAATACTAAAATTAATGATTAAAATTTTAATATAATTTTATTTAAAATCCTAAAGGAGTTCTTAATATTATGAAATTAGAAAAAATATTAGAAAATGTACAATTATTAGAAACAAAAGGAGATATGAATATTGATATTACAAATATTTCTTCTGACTCTAGAAAGCTTTCAAATGGAGGTTTGTTTTTTGCAATAAAAGGATTTACTTTAGATGGAACAAAATTTATCGAAAATGCTATCCAAAATGGTGCAAAATGTATAATTGTTGAAAAAGATTTTGATTTATCTACAATAACTGAAGATATTACTTATATTAAAGTAGAAAATATAAGATATGTTTTAGCAATTACTTCTGCAAATTTTTATGATAATCCTTCTAAAAAATTAAAAGTAATTGGTGTTACTGGAACAAAAGGAAAAACTACCTCTACTTTTATGATTAAATCTATTTTAGAAAAACATGGATTTAAAGTTCGGACTAATTGGCAGTATTGCAGTTTATATTGGAAATGAAGAATTAGAAATAACAGATAGGACAACCCCTGAAAGTTTCGTAATTCAAAAATATTTAGCAAAAATGGTTGAAGAAAAAGTAGATATTGTCATATTAGAAGTTTCTTCCCAAGCTATGGTTTTAGATAGAGTAACTGGTTGCAAATTTGATGCTTGTCTTTTTACTAATCTTACAGAAGATCATATAAGCCCTAAAGAACATAAAGATATGGAAGATTATTTTAATGCAAAATTTTCTCTTATGAAAATAGCTCCATTTATTGTCACTACTCCTGATAACGAATATACTGCTAGAATACCTAAATTATTACCTAATACACCTACAAAAACTTTTAGTATTAAAAATAAAAGTGATATAATAGCCAAAAATTTAAAACCAACTAATGCCTCTACTACTTTCACTTTATGTATGGACAATAAAGAAGATGAAATAAAAGTTTCAATACCTGGTGAATATATGGTATACAATAGTTTAGGAGCAATAGGAATTTCTACTTATTTTGGTGCAAGTATTCAAGATATAAAAGAAGGATTAGATAATTTTAAAGTTTTCGGAAGAAGTGAACTTGTTCCAAATAAACTTGGATTAACTATTATGATTGATTATGCTCATACTCCTTCTAGTTTAGAATCAATTTTAAAAACAGTAAAACCATATACCAAAGGACGTGTAATATGCACTTGGGGTGTTGGTGGAGATAGAGATGCTACAAAAAGACCTATAATGGGTGAAATCTCTGGACGTTTAGCAGACTATACAATTTTAACTTCTGATCAAGTTCGTACAGAAGATCCTAAAAAAATATTAAGAGAAATTGAAGTAGGCTTAAAAAAAGTAACAGATAAGTATACAATTATTCTACACAGAACAGAAGCCATAAGACATGCTATTAAAATGGCAAATAAAGATGATATTATTGTTCTTCCAGGTCTTGGAAATGACTTGTATATAGAATACAATGGAGTAAAATATCCTTATGATGAAAGAACTGTAATTGCTGAAATTATTGATGAAATGTTAGAGAAATAATTTATATAATAATTGGAAGAAGGGACACCTTTTAAAAGTGTCCCTTCTTCCATTATGTGAATAAAACTATATATCACATAAATTTCTTGCTAACTTAACCCCCGATGCTGACGCCATCATCAGTCCTCTCGTCAATCCGCAACCATCACCTATTGCATACAATCCCTTAATACTTGTTTCGAAAGTCTTGCTAAGCTTTACCTTATTACTATAAAACTTAGCTTCTGTCGCATACATAAGATTATCTGGATTTGCAAAACCAGGAATTACTGCCTCCATTTGTTCTATAAATCCAATAATATTCTTTACTACACGATATGGCATCGCAAGTGACATATCGCCAGCAACTGCTGAAAGTGTAGGCTTTACAGAATTTCTGTTAAGTTCTTCCTGCCAAGTACGTTTCCCATTCTTCAAATCTCCAAAACGCTGCAGAAGAATTCCTCCATTTGCAAGATCATTCATATTTTTTACAATATGCCCAACATATTCAATTGGATTTATTCCCTTAATCTCAAGGGTAACCAATAATGCAAGATTCGTATTGTAACTGCTCATCTTAGGATTGGAATACGAATGTCCATTTACAAGCATTAATCCGCCATCATATCCTTCCTCTGAAACATATCCACTAGGATTTTGACAAAACGTTCTAACCTTGTCATTAAATGGCAACGGCTTTCCGAAGAACTTACCTTCATACATATACTTATTTACATCTTTCATAATGTAATCAGGTAATTCATAACGAATTCCGATGTCAATCGGACCCGGAACTGATTTAATTTGATGCTTCTGGCACATATCAAGTAACCATTTAGCACCAACCCGGCCAACAGCAGAAATAACCGTTGTAGAATATACCTTATGTTTGATGTTTTCACAAACATACTCAACACCATTAATTTTACCATCTTCAATAATGAAATCTGTTACCTGGCTTTTAGTACTGATAACTACTCCTGAATCCTCCAGATATTTTTCCATGTTTTCATAAATTTTAGGAGAATTATCTGTTCCAAGATGCCGTATTGGTATATTAACCAAAGAGATATGATTTTCTTCGGCCTTTTTTCTAATCCTAGCTACTTCTACTTTATGAGAAGTTCCTTTAACTTCTTTTGTTGCTCCAAATTCCAGATAAATACTATCTGTATAATCTATCAGTCGCTTGGTCTCTTCTACACCTGCATATTTATGTAGGTTTCCTCCCACATAAAAGTCATCATCTTCTTTATTATATAATGATAACTTTCCATCAGAAAATGCTCCTGCTCCTGCAACACCACATGTTACACTACAGAACTTACATTTCATGCATTTTCCAGTTACTTTTTTAGAGCAGTTACGAGCTTCTACTCTACTTCCTTGATCAAGAAGTAAAATGCTTACACCAGGTTTCTTCCGAAGCATCTCAATACAAAAAAATACTCCTGCAGGTCCTGCACCAACAACAATATAATCATAATTTTTTCTCATTCTTTTTTCCTCCTGTTATTAATATTATGATTTCTTTGTTTATAAGTTTCTTACATATTCAGTTGTTAAATTAGCTCCTTTCTAACATAAAAATATGTTTATTTATATATGTTTTTGACTATATTATAATATAATGTTTTACATAATTTGTCAACTTATTTTAAGTTTTTCATTTAAAAAATCTCTAAATCTCCTAAAAGTTCTTTTTTAATCTTTAATTACAGTTAAATTAACATTTTGAAGACCTTATTAGCTCATAATTTACCTACCTAATTTTACTTAACACTTTTACTGCTTCATCTTCATTTTCTATAAAAAATATATCCTTCCCATTATTACTTTCATATATAAAATCTTTTAATGGTTTACTTGTATAGTTTGAATAATCTCCATAAATAGCAAATTTAATCTTGTAATTTATAAATTTTTGCAAAATTTCTCCAGCCAATCCTTTACTTAATATAAAAAAGTCATCTACTATAGCTTCTTTATTTAATGCTATTTTATCACAATTAGTTTCATATTTTATATTCATAATAAAGTCTAATGTTGACATTACATCCTTTATTATAACTTCATCACTTTTTACTATTGCTATATTATTTATAATTTTCGTCTCCATTTACATTTCTCCTATCCTATACTAATTAATAATACCAATTTTTTAAAATTTTATCATTATTTCTTATTGTGTCGTAAATATCTATCTTCCTCAGAAAACACACATCCACAATATTTCTGCATATACAATTCTAATCTTCTTGCTTCATTTTGTCCTTCTCTAAATCCAGGTCTAAAATCTCTATATAAGAACTCTATCCCATACTTTTTAGCAAGCTTTTCTCCTATTTCTTTTAATACTTCATGCTTTTGATATGGGCTAATAAGTAATGTTGTAGAAAAGCAATCATATCCATTTTCTTTAGCATATTTTGCAGTTTGCTCCAAACGAACTCTATAACAATAGTCTTCACATCTTGTACCTAAATTGTTTATAACATTTTTGCAAAATTCATCTAATCCATAATTTTCTTCTATTATTAATTTTAAATCTATCATTTTACTATATTCGATTAATGTATCTCTTCTTGCATTATATTCCATATATGGATGAATATTAGGATTAAACCAATATGAAACAGGTTCAATTCCTTCTTCTCTTAAACTTTTTATACAATATATGCTACAGGGTGCACAGCAAGTATGTAATAATAATTTCATTTTATTTTCCTTCTTTAACTAATTTTTCTTTTTTATAATATCATATTTAAATTCCTATATCTTCATCTGCTCATTTCTCTCATATTCTAAACCTAAATGTTCATATGCTAATGCTGTTGCTAACCTTCCTCGAGGTGTTCGTGCTAAAAATCCTATTTGCATTAAATATGGTTCATAAACATCTTCTATTGTTTCTACTTCTTCATTAACTGTAGCCGCTAATGTTTCTATACCAACAGGACCTCCTTTATATTTTTTTATAATCGTTTCTAATATTCTTTTGTCTATATTATCAAGACCTAGTTCATCTATATCCAATTTTTCTAATGCAACTTTTGAAATCTCTAAAGTAATACTTCCATCTCCAAGTACTATTGCATAATCTCTAACCCTTTTTAATAATCTATTTGCAATTCTAGGTGTCCCCCTTGATCGTCTAGCAATTTCCATTGCAGCATCATCTTCTATATCAATTTCTAAAATCTTACTTGATCTTTTTACTATTGTACATAAATCTTTTTCTGAATATAATTCTAATCTTGAAACAATTCCAAATCTATCACGAAGTGGTGTTGAAAGTGAACCAGCTCTTGTTGTAGCACCTATTAAAGTAAACTTTGGTAAATCTAATCTAATCGACCTAGCACTTGGACCTTTTCCAATAATTATATCTAAACTATAATCCTCTAATGCTGGATATAAAATTTCCTCAACACTTCTATTTATTCTATGTATCTCATCTATAAACAAAACATCATTTTCAGATAAATTAGTAAGTAATGCTGCTAAATCCCCTGGTTTTTCAATTGCAGGTCCTGATGTAATACGTATTTTAGAATTCATCTCATTTGCTATAATATTTGAAAGCGTAGTTTTTCCAAGACCTGGTGGACCATATAGTAATACATGATCCAATGCTTCCCCTCTTTTTTTGGCAGCTTCAATATAAATTTTCATATTTTCTTTTACTTTAGTTTGTCCAATATATTCATCTAAAGTTTTTGGTCTTAAAGAATTTTCTTGTAATTCTTCATCTTCATTTTGAATAGTTGGAATTAATAAATTTTCATCTTCCATTATTTATCTCCTATTTAAATTCCTTTATATTCTAAATTTTCCATATAATCAAAAAGCTCCTTAACTCTTTTCAAAGTAAGCATTGCATTCTTTTGATGAGGACACTTTGGTTTAGCCTCAATAAGTTCATTTTTATAACAATTCTTAGCCATTTTATAAATTAAATACCTACATTCCATATAAGTATAATATATTTGAAATCCATTATCTAAATCTTCCCAAAACATTGCAAAAGTATAATTTGTTTTATCCATTTTTTATCTCCTAATTTATCATAGAATTAAATTCTTGTTCATTAATTACTGTAACACCTAATTTATTTGCTTTATCTAACTTACTTCCACTATCTTCTCCTGCTAAAACATATGATGTTTTTTTAGAAACAGATGATGAAGTTTTTCCACCCAATTTTTCTATAATATCTTCTGCTTCCTTTCTAGAATAACCTTCTAATGCACCAGTTAACACAAAAACTTTCCCTCTAAATCTGTCATCTACTCCTTCTTCTACTTTAGCTTCCATATTAACTCCATTTTTTCTTAATCTTTCAATCAAATCTTTAGTTTGTTTCTCAGCAAAAAATTCATAAACACTTTTTGCCATTACTTCTCCTAAATCATCTATTTCCATTAATTCTTCTTCATTTGCTCCGCATTAAATTATCTATTGTTTTATAATTCTTTGCTAAAGATTTTGCAGCTTTAACACCAATATTTCTTATACCAAGTCCTGTAATAACTCTATACAAGTCATTATTTTTACTATCATTAATACTTTCTATTAAGTTACTTGCAAACTTTTTACCATTCTTTTTTAAACTAGCTACATCTTCTAGTGTTAATTCATAAATATCTGCAATATTTTTTATTAAATTTCTATTTAATAATTCCTCTATAATACTATCTCCTAAACCTTTTATATCCATCGCTTCACGAGATGCAAAATGTATTATATTTCTATATTGTTTAGCTGGACACTCTATTCCAATACATCTAGTTGCTGCTTCTCCTTCTTCTCTTACAGCTAATGCTCCACAAACTGGGCATATATTTGGCATCTGAAATGGAGTTTCTTCTCCTGTTCGTTTTTCTTTTTTTACCTCAACAACTTCTGGAATAACATCTCCTGCTTTTTGAATTACGACAAAATCTCCAATCTTTAAATCTTTTTCTAAAATAAAATCTTCATTATGAAGTGTTGTTTTAGAAATTGTTGAACCTGCAACTTTAACTGGATCTAATATTGCCATTGGTGTTATAACTCCAGTTCTTCCTACTTGAAAGATAATGTCTTTAAGTTTTGTCTCTTTTTTTTCTGGTGGATATTTATAAGCTATTGCCCATTTTGGCGTTTTATAATTTGTTCCTAAAATCTCTCTTTGTTTTAAATTATCTACTTTTATAACTGCTCCATCAATTCCAAATGATAATTCTTCTCTATTTTCACCTATTTTTTCGATCTCTTTTATTACTTCTGGAATTGAATTTACAAGTACTTTAACAGGATTTACATTAAATCCTAATTTTTCTAAATATAACAAAGATTCATAATGTGATACAAATTCTATTGATTTTGATTTTTGTACATTAAATATATATATATCTAAAGGTCTTTTAGCTGTAATAGAACTATCTAGCTGACGAAGTGAACCGAGCTGCTGCATTTCTTGCATTTGCAAAAAGTGTTTCTTCATTTTTTTGTCTTTCGTCATTCATTTTTTCAAATTCTTCTCTGCCAATAAAAACCTCTCCCCTAACAGTAATAGTTACAGGCTCTTTTAAAGTACTTGGAATATTTTTTATAGTCTTTAAGTTTTCTGTAATATCTTCTCCAACTAGTCCATTTCCACGAGTTGCTCCTCTTACAAATATACCATTTTCATATTCTAAACTTACTGATAGTCCATCTATTTTCGTTTCCACAACATATTTAACTTCGTCTTCTAAAGTCTTTTTCACTCTTTCATCAAAAGCATATAATTCTTCAAAGTTAAATATGTCTTGTAAACTTTGAAGTGGAACTTCATGTTCTACTTTTTTAAACCCTTCTTTTACATTTCCTCCAACGTGTTGAGTTAAAGATTCTTTTGTAATAAATTCTGGGTATTCTTTTTCCAAATTACGTAATTCTACCATAAGCTTATCATATTCAAAGTCACTAATTTCTGGATTGTCATCATCATAATATTTTTTTGCATAATATGATGTTAATTTATTTAATTCATCTATTCTATTTTTAGCTTGCTCTTTATTCATTAGTTTTGTTCCTTTACATTTTTTATTTTTGTGATATAATTTTTTAACGTTATAAACCTGGAGGTACTCTATATGTTTGACAAAACTTATGCTTCTAGTATTTTAGACATTATCAAATCTAATTTTGAAAATGGAGAAAAACTTTCTATTGTTTCCATTCCCGAATTAGATACATTTCTTAAATGTTCAGAAGCAAGAGGTTTATTTCTAACAACATCTCGCGAAAAAGGAATAGCTATGTTTGTATTTTTTTGGTCATCAAGAATGTTTTCAAAGCAAATAACTTCTCCTTATATGTTCGTGTTTGTTAGAAATCCTATAAGCTGGTTCTTTTAAGACCAGCTTTTTCTTTTTATTAATCTTTAAATAATTCCTTTCCACTTTTAATATAATCCCAACCTGAAAATATTGTAGCAATAACCGATAATCCAATCATTGATGTTGTTATTATATTTAAAATTTTAAATCCTATATTTCCTATCTCATTTCCTATAAAATATCCAAAACTATATCTATCTGCAAACATTAAAGTTACACCTACCATCTGAGTAACTGTTTTTAATTTTCCCCAAATAGATGCTGCAATTACTTTACCACCTTTTTCACAAGCTACTAATCTATAACCAGAAACTATAAATTCTCTAAATAGTACTATTACTGGTATCCAAGCTGGTAATCTATCAAATTCAACAAATATTATCATTGCAGCTAAAACTAATATTTTATCTGCAATTGGATCCAAGAATTTTCCAAATGTAGTTATTTGATTTCTCGATCTTGCAATATATCCATCTAATTTATCTGTTATAGAAGCAACAATAAAAATTATACCCATAATCCAAAATGCTGTACTAATTCCAAATAAACTTCCTTGTGGATTTATTAAAGCTACTATTACCATAACTGGTACTAAAATTATTCTAAATATTGTTAATTTATTAGCTAAATTCATTATTCTTCTCCTTTATCAGTTAACTCTTGATTTCTTAAAATTTCCAATTGGTCCAATAAAGTTTCTAATGTTGATAAATCTTTACCTATCATTTCTAAGTCACCAGAATCAAGTGACTCTTTAAAATTATTGTTTGACTCTATTATTGAATCTATTACTTGATTTATATCTTCCATATCAACATATTCTAATTTTATAGAATTATTTTCTGATAATAAATTGTTAAGTGCTTCTTCTAATGAATCTCCTATTGCCACTTTATTTCCTGAAGAAACAATAACTTTTTTCAATACTTGTGTTTCAAATTCATTAAGTCTAACTTGATAAATTGGCTCTACATATAAAAGTGTATTATTAATTGGAACTACTATAATATCTTTAATTAAACTAACTCCTGAAACATTTAATGTTTTTAAAGAACTTGAAATTATTTCATCTTCTTCTATTAATGAATTAAGCTGTGATACTCCAATAATACTGCTTTCAGATGAAAATTTATATAATGATAATTTATTATCTCCATTACTACATGTTCCAACTAAATATGATGTTAAACTTTCTTTTCCAGCTTTTGTATAAGTTTTTACCAATCCTAATTTAGCATATTCATCATCTACTGTTTTTAACATAGTATATTTAGAAGATATTTTTTCTTTACCATCAGTAGCCAAACTCCAAATATCATCAGCTCTATATAAAATATCTTCACTAATTTCATGATATGTTGAAATAACCTCAGATTGTATATCAAATAAATATTTTGAATATTGTAAATTTTCTATTATATCTTCTGGTAATCTTGCATCTATATCCATAAATAAATCTGGATACAAATTTCTATACATCATTATAATAGGATCATTTCTATCTGTTATATAAAACTTTGTAGTACCATCATATGCATCTATTAAAACCTTTACAGAATTTCTAATATAGTTTATTCTTTCTTTCATTCCATTTGTTCTTGTAATTGTTGTAATTTGTGAATATGGATATTTATTTGATGTGGTATATCCATCTATAACCCATACCAATCTTCCTTCATCTGAAACTATTAAATATGGGTCTTCATCATATCCAATATAAGGAAGTAAAGTCTTAGCTCTTTCTATAATATTTCTATTAGTAATTATTTTACTTTCTTTATCTAAATACTTTGAAAATATTATATTATAATTACCTGTAGACAATCCAACAGCTATTCTATCAAGAAAATTTAAATTTAAACCTGCTTTTCCATCATATTCATTTTTTTCATAAATTGTACTTGTTATTGGATAATCAAATTCTCCTTCATATTTTGAGTTTGTAATAATTGTACTATTAGTCTCTAACCCAAAATATATACGAGGTTCCTTTATTCTAAGTACATCATTAGCTCTTGACCTAAATCCATTCTGTATTATTCTGACATATCCATTTCTATCAACTTCTGATGGCAAACTTGCAACAGCAGAATATCCATGGGTATATTCGAATGTTTTATTATTATACGATCTATTAGAATCATTAAAAATTTCTCTTGCTGTTATAGACACAAGTCTTGGTTTACCTTCAAAATTATATATTCCTAAATTGCTATTTTTATAATTATAGTATGTGCTATTATCTTGTGTATCCGTAACTGTTTTTTGAATAACTTCTTCATTAATTAATGGAATATTAGTTAATACATCTGTATTTAATTCTATATCTTTATGCTTTATTGTATCATAATTATCAATATTTTTTTGTTCCACTTCAATTCCATAAGCTTCTTTTGTTGCTTGTATATTATAGCCTATATATTGCTTCTCCTTATCTAACTCACTAGAACCTACATATATTTCTTGAAAATATATAAGAACACTAAACATTACTACTAAATAAATTGGTATAATAGATGCACATGCAATACATTTTTTAAATCTAGCTATACTTGCATTTTTTATAATCATAATAACAGATATAAATACTATTACTGAAAAAATTCTATATCCCCATAATTTAATTGTAGTATCTGCCAATCCAGCTCCTGTAAGCTCAGTATTTTGCTCATTTTTTATTGACAACATATTTCCAGTTAAAATGTCTTGAGATACAAACCATATATATAAACTAACTAAAATAGCAAAAATAAATGCCCAGAACTTAATTTGCTTTATAAATGTATTCTTCTTTAAACTTTGTAAATCTACCCCATTTTCAAAACATACATTTATTGTTATAACATAATATATTGCAGTATAAATTACCATAATCAAACTAACTACTAGCAAATAAATTATTAAAGATTTTACAAATGGCAATACAAACATATAAAATCCTATATCATTTTGAAATACTTTATCAGTAATTCCAAAAGCTGTAGCATTTACACACATAATATATTTGGTATATAAAAATTTTAAAGAACATATGCCAGAAAAAATAGAAGCAATTAGTGAAATACTTTTATTAGGAAGCTTAGGAACTTTTCTATTATCCTCATCAAAAAAATTTTTTAATCCTTTTTTTATTATTTTATTATTTATATAAAATAATATATATGTAATGGCAAAGCTAACACAAAACATTCCTGTCTTTAAATAAAAATTTTTAGTAAATATACTTGTATATTCTTCACCTATTTCTTTTATTTTTAAATATTCTGCTCTATTAGAAATAGTAGCTATAACTACAAAAAACATTACAACACAAAAAACTATTATTTTTCTAATGTTAACTTTTTTAGTATTTACATTTTTTTCTTCCATTACTTAACACTTCCTCTTATTTAAAGTATTGCATCTAAAAAATCTTTAGAATTAAAAACTTCCATATCATCAATTTTTTCTCCAACACCTACAAATTTAATAGGTATTTTATTTTCATCTACAATTCCAATTACAACTCCACCTTTAGCAGTGCCATCTAATTTTGTAAGCACAATCCCTGTAATATCAGTTGTTTCTTTAAATGCTTTAACTTGCATTATGGCATTCTGTCCAGTTTCTGCATCTATTACTAATAAAACTTCTTTTGAACTTTCTGGTAATTCTCTATCTATTACTTTATTAATTTTAGATAATTCATCCATCAAATATTTTTTATTGTGCAACCTTCCAGCTGTATCACAAATTAAAACATCTGCATTTATTTCCCTTGATTTTTGTATTGCATCAAAAACTACTGAAGCAGGATCAGCCCCTTCTGGTCTTTTTACTATAATGCTATTAGAACGTTCACACCATACTTCTAATTGTTCTGTAGCAGCAGCTCTAAATGTATCAGCAGCAGCAACTACTACTTTTTTACCACCTTTTACAAGGTTATTTGCAATCTTTCCAATAGATGTAGTCTTTCCAGCTCCATTAACTCCAACAAATAATATAACTGCTGGCTTATTTTCTAAATTCAAAATTGGTTCTTCTACATCTAATATTTCTTTCATTATTTCTTTTAATGCTTGTTTTACTTTATTTTCATCTTCTATTTTTTCTTTTTTTATTCTATCTCTTAATTTACTTATAACCTTAACTGATGTTTCCATTCCTATATCTGACATAATTAAAACTTCTTCTAACTCTTCTAATAATTCCTCATCAACTTTTCTAAAAACACTAAAAACATTATTAATTTTTTCATTTATTGAATCTTTTGTCTTACCTAAACCATTTTTTAACTTTTCAAAAAATCCCATACACTTTATAATAAACTTTTGTTTATACTCTCCTATAATTTATATTTAGGTTTTTTAAGATTACCTATAAATCTCTATTTACTTTATCATTAAACTGCTTAAAAATCAATATATTTGCTATAAAAATTGATATTCCTAAAAATTTATTATTTGTAATATATAAAATTTTATTACGCCAACATTATAGAATGTTTGTTCGTAATTGTCAAGTAAAAAATTGACACTTAATTCTAAGTGCCATATATAAATATAAATTTTATTAGTTTGTTTCAATTAATTTAAATATATTATTTGATATTTTCTATATATCTATCTTTTGAAATTGTCCATTTGTAACTGTTCCTATTGTAACAGTACCTGAACCACCTGTTGGAACTCCTGAACGAGTTCCTCCTAATGCAGAACAATTAAAATTATCTTTTTCTAAAATAGATTTAGCAAAAATATTAATTGATCCACCTCCTGAAGATCCTCCTGAATATTGAGTTACTACACCTGCATAACTTCGATATACATAACCTCCAGGAGAACCATTAGAATTAATATTTCCAAATTTACTTATACTATTACAAAACATCAGCATTAAACCTCCGCATCCATTTTCTGCATTAATATTTTGATGACTGCCATCATTATCATGACGTGCAGTACCTGCTGGGTTTCCTGCGCCACCACCAGATGCCCCAACAGAACCAACATTAGATGGTATAGAATTTCCACCGAGCACCTCCATATGGTTTAGCACTAGCACCTGAATAATTCATATCACCAGCAAATGCTGCCCCTGATCCTCCACAATAGGAAGTTCCATCAGAACCAGCTCCACAATAATAAAATACATAACTAGAATTCCACCAAGTTGAAGCTGATGATCCTCCTCCTGTTTGTCTAAACTTTCCATTTTCTCCTATAATACCTTGTGTAAGTATTAATTTACTTTCAGCACCAGCCCCACCAACTTTAGGCACATACTCAAATGTTCCATCTACATTTTTAAACAAATATACATCTTGGCCTTTTGCATATGCTCCTCTTGCTGTCATACTTATTGTTCCATTATTTGTTAAAGTTCCTG